>JBFHXJ010000009.1:0-62882 GCA_041598995.1 Woeseiaceae bacterium
CGCGCTGTTCGGCTTGTTCATGGCCTGGGGAATCGGTGCGAACGACGTAGCCAATGCGATGGCAACCTCGGTGGGTTCCAGGGCGCTGACCATCCGGCAGGCGAGACTCGTCGCGGCGGTGTTCGAGTTTCTCGGTGCGGTACTCGCCGGGGGAGAGGTTACCTCTACGATCCGCAAGGGCATCGTCGATTCCAGTCTGCTCGCCGGCACGCCCGAACTGTTGATCTACGGCATGCTCGCCTCGTTGCTGGCGGCCGCCACCTGGCTGCTGGTTGCCTCGAGGAAGGGCTGGCCGGTCTCCACCACGCACTCCATCGTCGGCGCGATCGTCGGCTTTGCTGCGGTCGGCATCGGCATCGATGCCGTGCAGTGGGGGCAGGTCGGTACGATCGTGATGAGCTGGGTCGTGTCGCCTTTGACGGCCGGATTCATTGCTTTCCTGATTTACATGAGTGTGCAGCGGCTGATCCTGTCGCAGGAGGATCCGCTGGCCAGAGCCAGACGATACGTACCCGTTTATATTTTTCTTGCCGCGTTCACAATAGTGCTGGTCACTATCCTGAAAGGGCTGACACACGTCGGCCTCGACCTGAGCCTCACCAAAAGTTACATACTGGCCGTTAGCATCGCTGCCGCCATTGCGTTGGTCGGCGCGCTCGCGATTCGCCGCATCAAGCCCGACAGGAAGGCGGAGAAGAAGCAGCATTTCCATACCGTCGAGCGCGTGTTTGGTGTTCTCATGATCGTCACGGCCTGCTCGATGGCATTCGCGCACGGGTCCAATGATGTCGCCAACGCGATTGGCCCGGTCGCCGCCGTCATCAGCGTCGCGAATTCCGGCATCGTCGGGGCGCGGGCGGCCTTGCCGCTGTGGGTCCTGCTGATCGGCGGCATCGGCATCGTCATCGGACTCGCGACCTTCGGCATTCACGTCATCGCCACGGTCGGCAAGAAAATTACTCAGTTGACGCCGAGCCGGGGCTTTGCGGCGGAACTCGCGGCCGCCACGACAATCGTCATCGCCTCGGGCACCGGCATACCGATATCGACGACGCACACGCTGGTCGGTGCGGTACTGGGGGTGGGTTTGGCTCGTGGCATCGAGGCCATCGACCTGCGCGTCGTCGGCCGCGTATTCGTTTCCTGGGTCGTCACGATCCCTGCCGGCGCGTTCCTCTCGATCGTCTTCTTCCTGATCTTCCGCGCGATCCTGCCCTGAGGCGATGAGTACGGAGGCAGTTTCGACGGTCGGGCGGTCTGCGCGACGCTACGCGCTCGCCGTACTGGTCGTCGTGTACACATTCAATTTCATCGATCGCCAGATCCTGGCCATCCTGCTGCCGGCGATCAAAGCAGAATTCTTGGTCGACGACTGGGTGCTCGGCTTTCTCGCCGGTTCCGCATTCGCGCTGTTTTACGCGACCCTCGGCATGCCGATTGCCTTGCTGGCCGACCGCTTCAACCGGCGCAACCTGATCGCGCTGGCACTGGCCATCTGGAGCGCGATGACCGCCTTGTCCGGCGTCGCCGCGAATGTGCTGCAGCTCACCCTGGCCAGAATCGGCGTCGGTATCGGCGAAGCCGGCTGCAGCCCGCCGGCGCATTCGATGATTTCCGACTATTACCCGCCCGAGCAGCGGGCCACGGCGATGGGCGTTTTCACGGTGGGTATATCCGCCGGCATCATGATCGCCTACCTCGCGGGCGGATGGGTAGCGGAAAACATCGGCTGGCGCGAGGCATTCCTGATCGTCGGCCTGCCCGGAGTGGTGCTGGCGCTGATCGTCAGGTTCACCGTGATCGAACCGGAGCGCGGCTCGTCCGAAGGCCGCGAGGACAGCGACAAACGATTCGGCGTGCTTGCGGTGGCCCGTTTTCTCTCTCGCAGGCGGTCCTTCGTGCACATGTCGATCGGCGCGGCCCTGGCATCGTTCAATGCGTATGCGATTCTCAGTTTCTTCCCCAGTTTCCTGATCCGCAGCCACGGCATGAACCTGCAGGAGATCGGCATGTATCTCGGCGTGATCATCGGCATCTCCAGTGCGATCGGTTTCGTCGGCGGCGGCTATGTTGCGGACCGCCTGGGCTCGATCAACATCAAGTACGCGATGTGGGCGATTTCGGCGTCCGCCATGATGGCCTGGCTGTTCGTGTTTCCGCTTTACCTTATCGAGAATTCGAGCGTCGTCCTGATCCTGTTCTTCATTGCCTCCGTGCCGACCAACGTGTATCTGGCCACGACATTTGCGCAGACCCAGTGCCTGGTACGCCTGCGCATGCGTGCCACGGCATCGGCCATACTTCTCTTTATCATCAACATCATCGGCCTTGGGCTAGGCCCGCAGATTGCAGGGATACTGAGCGACTTTCTCGCGGTTACCCACGGCGCCGAGTCGATGCGTTACAGCCTGCTGACGATCGGCTTCGTCATGGGGCCCTGGGTCGCGATTCACTATTATCTGGCAAGCCGATACATCGTCAGGGATCTGGCCCGCGTCGACGCCGACTAATTATCTGCCTGTTTTTTTCTGATTATCCGGGCCGTCGATGACGCGGTTGCCAAAAGCTTTCCGTCCGCGTCGTTTAATTCTGCCTCGAGGAAACTGACCGTCTTGCCGTCGCGAATTACGGCGCCGCTTGCAAAAAGCTCTCCGGTGCGGCAGACCTCGAGATAGCTTACTTTGATCTCAAGCGTCGCGACGATCGGACGCTCGCGTAACATGCAAAATACAGCATGAGCCATCGCCGCATCGAGCATGCCGCAGATGAATCCACCCTGGATTGCATCATCATGATTACAAAGCGACTTGCCGGCGTTGAACCTCACTAATATGCGCTTTTCGTCGTCATCGAACTGCAACACTTCGCCGCCGAGCGTCCGCATTGCGGGAGGCGCATTCGCATTCAGGAACTCGATGAACTCATCAGTCGGCATTGGTTTTAGTGAACCGATCGTCAGACGGCGCGCAGGTACCAGTCGAAATCAACGTTGCTGACGACGTTATGAAAACGGCGCGATTCGTGCCGGCGATTCGCGACGTAGAGTCGGCAGAACTCCTCACCGAGGTATTGCGGAAGAATCTTGCTCTTCTCGAATTTGTTAATGGCGTCATCCCAGCGATTCGGAATCTTCCGTTTCAACTGGATCATGCGGCCCTCTTCGACCATCGGGCCCGGATCACAGCGATTTTTCAGCCCGTAATGCACGCCAGCGATGACGACTGCGGTCACGAGATAAGGATTAGCATCGGCGCCCGCCGTCCGGTGCTCGACGCGCAGGTTTTTCTCGTCACTCAGCGGTACCCGGATCGCGACATTGCGATGATTGACGCCCCAGTTCGGTTCAACCGGCGCGAACATTTCCGGGCGCAGACGGCGATACGAGTTGGCGTTCGGCGCGAATATCGCAGTGCTTTCGGCCATGGTTTTCCTCAAACCCCCGATCGCATGCCTGAATCGCGCCAGGAATGGCGGGGAAGCCATCCGCTCCTTGCCCTGTGAAAAATAGTTCTTGCCCTGCTTGTCGACGAGGCTCATGTGGATGTGCAGGCCGGAGCCGGAATCCTCTTCGAAAGGCTTGGCCATGAAGCAGGCGACGCAGCCGTGTTTGCGCGCAATCGCCTTGATCGCGCGCTTCAACAATACCGCGTGATCACAGGCCAGCACCGGGTCATCCACGTGGTGCAGATTGATCTCGAACTGTCCCGGTGAAAACTCGGACAAGGTCGTACCGGCGGGGATCCGCTGCATTTCGCACACATCCTTGAGCTCGACCAGAAAATCCTCGATGTCGCGGAGATCATCAGGGCTGTATACCTGTGGCCCGGGCTGCGGTGTTCCGATGCCCGGTACATGCGACACGCGCGCCGTCGGCCGATCCGTATTCGCGTCGAGCAGATAGAACTCGAGTTCGGCCGCCATGACTATTTTGAGGCCCATCTTGTAAATCGACGCGGCGGCCCGCTCCAGCACGGTCCTCGGGTCAGCAAAGAACGGTGCACCGTCTCTGCCGTAAAAACGGAACAGTGCCTGTGCGCCCGGTTTCTTGGTCCACGGCATTCTCGCGAGGCTGCCGGGGACTACCGACGCATTGACATCGGGGTCACCGTCCGCGGCGCTGAAGGGAATTGCCGGCACCACGTCTCCCAGAGTGTCAAGCAGCACCGTGCCACCCGGCATGCAAAAACCGCTCTTGAATATCTTCGCGAATTCGTCGCGATAAAGCTGCTTGCCGCGCAATACGCCTGCCAGATCGGCAATGAGCAATTCCATGACTTCCGTGTCGGCGTACTTCCTGAGAAAGGCGTGCAACTCTGCGCTTGATGATTTCGTTTTGCCCATGGATCCGCTTTTTACCTTAGAGATCCGCGATCAATTCGGAATGCGCCGCTCATACCACGCAACGCTCCAGTACTTGTCAAATTTCCAGCCGACTTCCTCATATACACCGACTTTGCGAAATCCCAGCGATTCGTGCAATTTGACAGACGCATCGTTCGGCAGGGATATGCCCGCGTAGGCCCCATGCAGGCCGGTTCCGCCAAGGTTCAAGAGCAGTTGCTCGTAGAGGCGCCGGCCGATTCCCTTGCCGACTGCTTCCTTCGCCAGGTAGACGGAAGTCTCGACCGACACGTCATAAGCCGGCCTCGCGTTGAAAGGCGTGCTGCAGCAGTAACCCAACACCGCAGTATCCTGCGCGGCCACCAGCAGTTGATGCGGACCATTTTCGTTGAACTGTGAGAACCAGGGCGCACGCTCGCCGATCGAGTATGGCCTGGTGTCGAAGGTCGCATGCGAGTTTTCAATGTGATAGTTGTAAATGGCGACCACGGCGCCGTAATCCCCCGGTGCGCAATGCCGTATCGTGACCTCGTCCATGCCCCGAGTGTGGGCACAAAACGTGCTTGCGGCAACCGCGGCAGCCAACCCGTCCGCTTGTTATAGGTGTTTGTCACGATTCGCTGCTGCCGCAGCAAGCGGCCATAATATGAAACAAGCAACAATAATATGGAAGTGTCGATATGAGCGAAATGCGCCCTCCGCAAGGCGCGCAGGCCGCGTTGAGAGCTATCAGGCTCCTGAAACTGTTCACGAACGAGCGGCCCGATATGTCGCTGGCGGAGCTCAGCCAGCGTTCCGGATTGAACAAGACGACGACCCATCGACTGCTGCGGGCGCTGCAGAGCGAATCCCTGATTGACCGCAATCCTGTCAGTAACGCTTACAGCCTCGGCACCGGCCTGATGGCGTTGGGCATTCAGGCGCTGGCGGCGAATGATCTGCGACGTCGCGTACGCCCGCTGCTGAAGATGCTCGCAACAGAAACCGGAGAGACCGCCACGCTCGAGGTTCCGGTGGAAAACAGCATGCTGATCCTGGACGAGGTATCCGGGAGTCGCGTCTTGCCGGGCGCCGGCAATATCGGTACGCGCTGGCCCATGCACGCAACGTCGACCGGCAAGGCCTGGATGGCATTCGATCAGTCCGGCCTCGACTGGATTTCCGATGAGCTCCAGTCCTTTACGACCAAGACCCTGACCTGCAAAGCGCAGTTTCAACCCCAGATCTCGGACATTCGGCGGCGCGGCTATGCCATCACGGTCGACGAGCTGGAAGACGGATTTACGGCGGTGGGGACGGTCATTCGCGGCGCGCTCGGCGAGGTGCAGGGCGCCGTGTCGATCGGTGGACCGACGCGCAGGCTCAATGCGGCGCGATGCGCCGAACTCGGGACCTCGCTCTGCAGGGCTGCTGCCAGGCTCTCCGGCACGGCGGACTGACCCGCAGATCCTCTTCAGTTCGGGCCCGAAGCCAGCCTTCTCAAACGATTATTTTATTACCATGGGAGCGGCTCGTGGGAGCGGCTTTGTGTACACGGATGTACTTATGGCGCTGCGCACATGGACGTGCAAGCAGCGACGAACCGCGATACCTTTGCCCGGTAAACTGCACCGTTTCATTGGGATACCTGCTGGAGGATATGTTATGCGGAAGCTGCTTCTTTGCGCGATCATCACCTGGAGCCTGGGCGCCCACGCCCAAGACGACGGCGTCGCAGCCAAGATCAGGTCGGCGATGGAGGGCGAGGTCCGTACAGATGCCGACATCGCCAGGGACAGAAACCGTAAACCTGTGGAAACACTGCAGTTTTTCGGACTCACTGACGATATGCGCGTGCTCGAGCTGCTTCCCGGCGGCGGCTGGTACACGAAGCTGCTGGCCCCGGCGCTCCGCGATTCGGGGGAGCTCTACGTCGCGATCGGCACCGACAGCGTGCAACAGAATCTCCTGACGCAGCCGGGATTCGATCACGTCAAGGTCCTCGATGTCGGCGCGGAACTCGTGCGCGACGGTCCATACGGCACGAGAAACGTCGAGCCCTTCGATTTCGGCGTACGCGACATCGACCTGGTTTTGACATTCCGCAACTGGCACAACTTCACGCCGCAGGGCAGGGCCAACCTGAATGCTGCCGTCTTCCTGGCATTACGTCCGGGCGGCCTATTTGGCGTCGTCGATCATTCTCGTCGTCACATGGCGGAACTGACTGCAGAGACCAGGAGACGTGTCGACGTCGTGCAGATTATCAAGGAAATCCTGGACGCGGGATTCCAGTTCGTCGACTACAGTGACTTGCATTACCGGCCCGACGACGAGCTTCGATACGAGGTCGGGCGCGCGACGGTCACCGGCAACACCGACCGGTTTACGCTGCTCTTCAGGAAACCCTGACGAATACCATTTGTCATAAGAGCGCCAGTATGCGAGCAAAACCAGTCATCGGTATTCCGGCCGATCGGCGCCAGCTCGATCCGCACCCCTTTCACATGGTGGGGGAGAAGTACGCCACGGCGATCCGGGACGGCGCCGATGGCCTGCCGTTCTTGATACCGGCGCTCGGCGACAGCATAGACACGACGACGATATTGCAGCACGTTGATGGTATTCTGCTGACCGGAAGCCCGTCGAATGTCGAGCCGCATCGCTATAAAGGTGAGGCAAGCAGGCCCGGCACGCTGCACGATCCGCACCGCGATGAAACGACGCTGCCTTTGGCGCAAAAGGCGCTCGAGAACGGCGTGCCGCTATTCGCGGTCTGCAGGGGATTCCAGGAGTTGAACGTGGTGCTGGGTGGGACCCTGCACCAGCACGTACACGAGGTCGAGGGGTACCATAATCACAAAGAAAACCCGGACGACCCGCTCGACCTGCAATACGCCCCCTCGCATGAGGTCCATTTGGTCGAAGGTGGCCTTTTGCGGGAGCTGGCCGGCAGCGATACGGTCAAGGTCAACTCGCTGCACTCGCAGGGCGTTGCGCGACTTGCCGACGGCGTAACCGTCGAAGCCATCGCCGACGACGGGCTCATCGAAGGGTTTCGGGTCGACGGCGTCGACGGATTCGCGCTGGCCGTGCAATGGCATCCCGAATGGAAAGTGACGGAAGACCGCTTTTCCATGGCAATTTTCAAAGCATTCGGCGACGCGTGCAGAGACTACGCGAAGCGGCGAAAGGTGATTTGTGAGTGAAGAAGAGTCGATACAAACCTGGTTGAAAGAACACAAAATCGAAGACGTCGAGGCGTTCGTTCCCGACATGGCCGGTTCGGCCCGCGGCAAGGTGATTCCAGCCGCAAAATTCGGCAAAGGCGAGTTGAAATTACCGGAAGCGATATTCGGTCAGACCATTTCCGGAAACTACGTCACCAATAAAGACAACATCGAAGATCGCGACATGGTCTTGTCGCCGGATGCGAAAACCTTGCGCCCCGTACCCTGGGCGGTCGATACGACCGCATCCATTTTCCTCGACTGTTTTAACAAGGACGGCAAGCCTGTCGAAACTTCGCCACGTCACGTGCTGCGATACGTGCTCGACCTTTACCGGGAAAAAGGCTGGACGCCCGTTGTAGCACCAGAGGTCGAGTTCTACCTGATCAATCCGCAGTCCGATCCCAATGAGGAAGTAGAACCACCGGAGGGTCGTCTCGGCCGCACGGAAACGTCGAAGCAGCCGTACAGCATCGACACGATGAACGACTTCGATCCGTTCATCAACGACGTGTACGCGTTTTGCGAAGATCAGGACATACGCATCGACACGCTTTCACAGGAAATGGGGCCGGCGCAGTTTGAACTGAATTTCCTGCACGGCGATGCCATCTTTCTGGCGGACCAGGTTTTCCTGTTCAAGCGAACCGTCAAGGAAGCGGCGATCGCGCACGAGATGCATGCGACGTTCCTCGCGCGGCCGATTTCCGCCGCGCCTGGGAGCGCATTGCATATTCACCAGAGCATCGTGGACGAGAAGGGCAGTAACATCTTCTCGAAGAAAAACGGCGCGCCGAGCGACCTTTTCACGTATTTCCTTGGCGGCCTGCAGAAGTACATGCCCGAAGCTTTGCTGATTTTTGCGCCCTATGCGAACTCATACCGCCGATTCCTCAGTCACTATGCATCGCCTGTCAATCTGTCCTGGGCGGTGGACAACCGGACCGTTGGCCTGCGCGTGCCGGATTCGAGCCCGGAGGAACGCCGCATCGAGAACCGGGTAGCGGGCTCCGACGTGAATCCCTATCTCGTCATCGCCGCAACGCTGGCCTGCGGTTACCTCGGCATGACCGAGAGGCTCAAGCCTTCGGAACCGATCGAAGGCAGTGCCTATGACCGGCCTTTCGACCTGCATCCCTTTCTTTATGAAGCGATCAAGGCGATGGAAGCGAGCGACGCGATGCGCAGCACCCTGGGAGACAAGTTTGTGACACTGTACTGCGCGGTCAAGGAAAGTGAATGCCGGGAATTCCAGGAAATCGTTACGCCCTGGGAACGCGAAGTTTTGTTATTTAATGTTTGAGGTCTAATTGATGGCAATCGTCGAAACGCGATCGCGCACGGAGTGGCAGGAACTCGATCGAGATCATTACCTGCATCCTTTCACCGATTACAAGGATCTCCGCGCAAAAAAGAGCCGGATTATCACGCGCGCAGACAACGTCTACATAGTCGACATAGACGGCAATCGTATACTCGACGGCATGTCGGGGCTGTGGTGTGTCAACGCGGGTTACGGCAGGGACGAAATCGTCGATGCCGCCGAGAAACAGATGCGCGAGCTTCCCTATTACAACAGCTTTTTCCAGTGCGCCCACCCGCCTTCAATCGAATTGTCGCGCGTACTCGGGGAAATCACGCAGCCGCAGTTCAAGCACACTTTCTATACAGGCTCCGGATCGGAATCGATAGACACGATGATGCGCATGGTCAGGCGCTACTGGGAACTTCTGGATCAGCCCGAACGGCAAGTCATTATAGCCCGGGAAAACGCCTATCACGGGTCGACGATCGGCGGCACCAGCCTGGGCGGCATGAAACTGCAGCGCGCGCAGGGCGGCGTGCACGTGCCCGGCATCGAGCATGTTCAACAACCATACTGGTTCGGCAGCGACCGCAGCCTCGCTCCGCAGGAGTTCGGCTTGCAGGCGGCGCGCGCCCTCGAACGAAAGATCAAGGAGGTTGGTCCTGACAAGGTTGCGGCTTTCGTCGGTGAACCGGTCCAGGGTGCCGGCGGCGTGATCATTCCGCCTGAGTCCTACTGGCCGGAGATCCAGCGAATTTGCGACGAGCACGGCATCCTGCTCGTGACCGACGAGGTCATCTGCGGATTCGGTCGCCTCGGCGAATGGTTTGGCGCCGACTACTACGGTGTTCGGCCCGATCTGATGACCTTCGCGAAGGGCGTCACCTCCGGGTATCTGCCACTGGGCGGCGTCATGGTCGGCGACCGGGTGAGCGACGTCCTCATCGACAAGGGCGGCGAATTCTTTCACGGCTTCACCTACTCGGGACATCCCGCTGCCTGCGCGGTCGCGATCGCCAATATAGAGATCATCCGGCGCGAGAAACTGGTCGACTACGTGCGCCACGATATCGGACCGTATCTGCAGCAGAAATGGCACACGCTATCCGAACACCCGCTCGTCGGGGAAACTCGCATGGTCGGTCTCATGGGCGCGCTGGAACTTGTCAGCGACAAGGATACGCTCGAGCGCTTCGACAAGGACGACGGCGTTGGTACAAAATGCCGTGACATTTCGGTCGACACGGGGCTGGTCATGCGCGCGGTCGGCGACACGATGGTCGTTGCGCCGCCGCTGATCCTGACACACGAGCAGGCGGACGAGCTCGTCGCCAAGGCCTGGAAGTGCCTCGACCTGACTGCGAAAGCTGCGGGTAAATAGTGTCCTGTCCCGTGAGTAGATGGAAAAATATGCGCGGAACTTTTCGCTGCTGGCAAGGTGCGACGACGGGTAGTGGCGGGTCCCATGCGAGGAGGAGCAACGATGCCGGCGGCGCAAGGGGCCGGCAGATTTTCTTCATGAATTTGCGCGACAGGACACTCGAATGACGGTGAAGAAGGACGGCGACTACGCGATCACGCGTGACAGCCTTTATGGCATCAAGAACGAGCCGACTTATGCCGGCGCGACCTCGTTCATGCGGCGTAAATACAGCCGTGATCTTGCGGGCGTCGATCTCGTCGTCACCGGTGTGCCCCTTGATACGGCGACGACGAACAGGCCCGGCGCCCGCTTCGGTCCGCGCGGCATCAGGGCGGCGTCGGCCAACATTTCCTGGATGCGGCCGTACAACACGACCGTCGATCCGTTCGAAAAACTGGCGGTCATCGACTATGGCGATTGCTTTTTCGATTTTGGCCGCCCGGAAACGATTCCGGACGCCATCGAGGCGCATGCATCGAAGATCATCGAAGCGGGACCGGCCTTGCTGTCGCTCGGTGGCGATCACTTTATTGCCTGGCCGCTACTGAAAGCACACGCCAGGAAGCACGGCAAGCCGCTGTCGCTTCTGCACTTCGACGCGCACAGCGATACCTGGGAAGACGAGGAAGGCCGCGTCGACCACGGCACTATGTTCTGGCATGCGGCAAAGCAAGGTCTCGTCGATCCCGAGCACTCGGTGCAGATCGGTCTGCGTACCACCAACGACGACACGCTGGGGTTCAATATTCTCGATGGCCCGTGGGTGCACGAGCACGGTGTCGATGCCGTCGTCAAGAAGACCAGGAAGATCCTCGGCAAGCGTCCCGTTTATCTCAGCTTCGACATCGACTGCCTGGATCCGAGTTGCGCGCCGGGTACCGGCACGCCGGTCTGCGGCGGGCTGACGACGCACCAGGCGATTCAGATCATCCGCGGGCTCATCGGCATCAACCTGATCGGCATGGACCTGGTCGAGGTCGCGCCTATTTATGACGTCGGCGAGATTACCTCGCTCGCCGGCGCCACGCTCGCGGTGGAAATGATCAACACCTACGCACACCGGCCGCCCACCTAAAATGGGGTCAGGAAACGGGGCCGAACCGCAATGTCGAGTTTGCGGTTCGGCCCCGTTATTTTGTGGGTCGGATCAGGGCAAAGCGTCGGCGTTTTGCACTACCATTTCCCCCGATGGCGTTCCGATTCCTGAGAAAGTCCGGCTCCTGGCTCCGTGTCCCGGTGGTCAGCACCACGCTGCGCTGGAGCTGGCGCCTGCTGCCGGTGCTGATCATGATGGATGTCGGTTACCTGATCGGTGTCTGGCCGGACTGGGAGCTGTATTCAGAGGGACCGATCCAGCGTTCGAGCTTTATCCGGAATTACGAGTTCGAGCAGCATCGTCACCCGGAGTGGCCGCAGCTGCGCTGGAACCCGGTATCGATCGATTCGATTCCGCAAAGCATGATACGGGCCGTGATCGTCGCGGAAGACGCGCGCTTCTATGAACACGATGGTGTCGACATCGATGCGCTGAAAGAAGCGATGGAATACAACCTGTCGGAGAAGCGCCTGGTTTATGGGGGCAGTACGATCTCGCAGCAAACGGTCAAGAACGTATTCTTGAGCCCGTCGAGAAATCCCTTGCGAAAGTGGCACGAACTCGTGCTGACAATCGGTATGGAGAGGAATCTCTCGAAGAAACGCATCCTCGAGCATTACCTCAATGTCGCCGAGTTCGGCAGGGGCATTTACGGGGTCGATGCGGCAGCGCGGTATTACTGGAACGTTCCCGCATCACGGTTGACGAGCAACCAGGCGATCGAGCTTGCGGCGACCCTGCCCTCACCCGTAAAAAACAATCCGCGGACTCGGACCAAATCGTTTCAGAATCGAGTCAACAAGATCCGGCGTTATTTTTAGTCGCCCTCATGCGTAAACTTTCTACCATTTTGTCCCGGATTCGCTTTTCGCCGCCCGTGCGATGGCTCCTGCACCTGCGCTACAGGCTCGCCGATTTCTGGTTCATGCGGGACAAGGGAAACGTCCTTTTTTTCTCCCTTTTTGGGCTGGTATTCGTGCTGATTGGCGGCATGGTGTATGTCGTGTATGTCGATCACCTGCGGATCCGCTGGGCGCAACAACGGCACGCCGACCTCATGTGCCTCGCCCGCAACGTTTATCACGAAGCGCGCGGCGAGCCGATGGTCGGCCAGTACGCGGTCGCCGAAGTCACCATGAATCGGGTCAAATCGAGACAGTTTCCCGATACCGTGTGTGAGGTCGTGTACGAGAAAAGACTGGACACGGAGCGCAACCGCCTCGTCGGCGCATTCTCCTGGACCGAGTTCGAGTCGGTCGAAGCGCCGCGGGGCATACCGTGGGAGCGCGCCAGGCGGGCGGCTGAAGCGATCTATGACAAACAACACGATCCGGCCATTCCTGGTGCGCTTTTCTATCACTCTGATCGCATTGAACCGCGCTGGGCCAGTGAGAAGAACCGCGTCGCAAAAATCGGCCAGCATGTCTTTTATGAATAAGCTAACAGCGCACCGTTCATGTAGTTAAACTGATATGGCGGCATGCGCGCCGCTGCAGTAGAGTGAGTGCTTGCCGGCAGTAAAAAAAATCAACATACCGGCTCGATTCAATTAATAAGTATGTGAAGACTATGATGACGAAAAGCAGATTCGTATTGCGACCAGTTCTTTTCCTCGCGATAAGTTTGGCCTCGATGCAATTGGCGGCACAAACCAACCCGCTGTGGAGCGAGAAGAAGGTCAGGAACTACCTGCCGCACATGACCTCTCCGGAGGTTGCGGCATTTCTCGATAGATCCGACATGGTGATCATTCCAGTCGCCTCGATGGAGCAGCACGGCAATCACCTGCCGATCGGCACCGACTTCATCAACGGTGTCGAGCGCTGCAAGCTGATTGCACAGGAACGCGACGTCCTCGTTGCACCGGTACTGATGGTCGGACAGTCTCCCTACCACATGGGTTTTCCGGGCACGATGACGCTGCGTGCCGAACTGATCATCAAGGTGCATCTGGAAGCCGTCGAAAGCCTGATCAGGCACGGCTTCAAGCGCTTTATCATCATGAACGCACACGGCGGCAACCGGGCGATTTCGACCTTGCTGGTGGATCAGATCAATCAGACCACCGCCGGCGTGGCGGTCGAATTCGGCGAGGCGATCAGGCCGTTCATGGAGCCGCCTTCTGCGCCGCCGAGCATGGTGCTGGACCGGCATGGCGGCACGCCGGAGACATCCAGTTCGCTTTACCTGATGCCGGACCTCGTGCAACTGGACAAGGCCGTGACGGCGGAGCTGACATTACCGAGTCATCTCGAGGCAATGCTCCCCGAGGTCGTCGAGGGCGAACCGACGGCTCTTATGCTGTTTCTTGCTGAAGGCCTGAAAGCCGAAGAAACGGGCAAGAAGACGTCCTCCGCCGAGATGTCGACGACCGGCGTCTGGGGAGCGCGCGATCCGGCTGAAGGAACTTCCGCGAGAGGTGAGGACGTTACCCGGAAAACAGTCGATGCTGCCGTCAAGTTTATCGATCGCTGGAACGAACTGGCAGGAAGGTAGGAACGACATAGATGCAGTCGTCGGTTTCCAAACTCGGCGCCGGGCCAGGATCATCCCTGCGCGATAGTTTGTTGATCGTCATCAGCATCCTGGTCGCCTTTTTTCTCTAGGAACGAGGTAAGAAAGAGCTTCTCACTGCTACCTTTTTGTGGAGGTGCAACAAAACCCTAATGGCTTCATCCTTTGCCAATCCGAAACGGCATGTGGCGTCGATCGTCATACTAATCCTCGCATCTGCCGCCACGGCGGAATCCCTCGATCTGACGGCCGCGACTGTCGCTGAAATCAATACAGCCATCGATGCCGGCGCGCTGAGTTCGGAACGCCTCGTCGAACTGAGTCTCGCGCGCATTGCCGCGTATGACGATGCCGGTCCGAAACTGAATGCAGTGATGTATCTGAATCCCGATGCGCTGCAAACGGCGCGAATGTTGGATGCCGAACGCCGGCAGAACGGCAGGCGTTCGCCCTTGCACGGCATTCCCGTGGTATTGAAAGACAACATCGACACGGCCGACATGCCGACGACGGCAGGATCCTTCATGTTAAAGGGCTCGGTGCCGCCCGACGATGCATTCCTCACCCGGCAATTGCGCGCGGCCGGCGCGATCATCCTGGCGAAGCTCAACATGAGCGAGTTCGCCTCGGCCGATGCCATGAACTCGCTGGACGGGCCGACCTATAACCCACACGACCCGAGAAGGACACCATCCGGTTCCTCCGGCGGAACCGGTGCCGCCATCGCAGCCGCTTATGCATCCGTCGGCCTCGGTACCGATACCGGTGGCTCCGTGCGCGGTCCGTCGGCGGCAAACGGCATCGTCGGACTCAAACCGACGCACGGCTTGCTGAGCCGCGACGGCATCGTGCCGCTGGCACTGTCTTTCGACACGGCGGGCCCGATGGCGCGCAACGTGTTTGACGTCGCAGCGGCACTCGGCGTCTTGACCGGTGTCGACGACGCGGATCCGGCAACTGCCAAGAGTGAAGGTAAGTATTACCGGGACTACACGCAATTCCTCGATGACGGTGCGCTCGAGGGCGCGCGCATCGGCGTGGCGCGCGACTTCATGGAAAGTGACGAGGAAGTCGACTGGATCATCGAGGCATCCTTGCAGGCGATGCGCGACGCCGGCGCAGAAGTCGTCGATGTCGAGCTGCCGGAATGGCTGCTCGAGGTGCGCGGAAAGATTTACCGTGCGATTCGCTATCGTGAGTTCCGGGCACAGATCGAGGATTACCTCGCAACGACGGGCCCACAATTTCCGAAGACGCTTGCCGAACTCATCGCGCGGTCAAAGTCACTGACTGCGCGGCGCGAGGACGGCGCCATGCCGAACCCGGGCCGCTGGCAACTGATGCTGCGCGAGGACAAGAGCGGCGAGCTGACGGATTACGAGTACCTGGCCGTGCGCGATCATGCGCTGCCACTAATCCGCGGCGTCATCGGTGGCCTGATCGCGGCCGAAAACCTCGACGCCATCGTCTATCCGACTTCGCCGACGCGGCCGGAACGCGTCGACCCGGACCCGGACCCCGAAGGCCAGCCGGGCGGCGGCCAGTCCGCGGTCATTCTCGCTAACCTGACGGGCTTTCCCGATCTGATCGTGCCTGCCGGTTTTACCGGCAGGGGCTTGCCCGTGGCGATTTCCTTCCTCGGGCCGGCGTTCAGTGAGCCACGATTGCTGGCACTCGGCTATGCGTTCGAAGCTCGCACGAAGGCGCGACGCCTGCCGCTAACGACGCCGGTGCTCGAGGGCGAATCGATTCAATACTGAAGGGTACTGCTGCGTTCACAGCGTCGCGCGAGGCGCCTTATCAGCGACCGCCAACGGCGGTGCCGCTTCTTCAGGGCGCTCAGGGAATCAAGCTGATCCAGGCCAACATGGGCAGCAATCGGATCGTCAGTAGCCGGCGATGTAATGCTGCAAGTGATCGATCAGCACCTGCTGCTCATTGATCATCGCTTTGACGAGATCGCCGATGGACACGATGCCGATCACCTTCTTGTTTTGCAGGACCGGCAGGTGCCTGGCGCGCTTGTCCGTCATCAGCGCCATGCATTCATCGATCGTCTGTTGCGGGGTCACGCAGAGCACCTGCCTGGTCATGACCTCGGAGACCTGCGAGCTCTTCGACGACTTGCCTTCGAGTATGACTTTGCGGGCATAATCGCGCTCGGTGACGATCCCGACGAGCTTGTCGCCGTCCATGACCAGCAGCGCACCGACTCCCTTGTCCGCCATCACCTTCAGGGAATCGAAAACCGTGTCGTCGGGTCTGACCGACCAGATATCGTGTCCCTTGGATTTGAGAATGTCGTGAACCGATTTCATTGCCCCGGGCTCCTTTGCGCTCTTGTTCTTCTTCGGCTGTGCGGCCGCTACGCAGACTTCAAGTCTACGTCATTCGCCACGGCCCAAGTATAGGTAATCGTCGCGGCGAGATCCTACCTTCACCTTCCGCATGGAGGGCGTGTCCGCACGAATGCGTCGGAAACGCGTGTTATGTGGAATGCCGCCTGGGTTTAGAAGCTCGGCGGCGTGCAGGCCGATACCAGCACGCATTCCTCGTTGCCTGCGTTCCTGAAGCGGTGCGGCAGACGGCTGTTGAATCGGTACGCGTCGCCGGCCTTCAGGACCTGCACCTGCTCGCCCACGGTGACTTCGAGACGGCCTGTGAGCACGATGCCGCCTTCCTCGGCGTCATGGCTCAGCATTGACCGACCGGTGTCGGCACCGGGCTGGTAGCGTTCGTAGAGAATTTGCAGCTGGCTGTCACCGAGGTCCGAGCCGACCTGCAGGTAGGAAATGGGGCCGCTGCCGATCTCGGAGAGCTCATCACGCGTATAGAAATACTTGCCAGCACTGCGCGAGCCCGATGCGAAAAACTCGGCGAAAGAGACGCCGAGGGTATCGAGTATTCTCTTCAAAAGCCCCAGCGACGGGTCGGTCCTGCCGTGCTCGATCAGCGAAACGGTCGCATTCGAAACGCCGGCCAGGGCGGCCAGCCTGCGCTGCGACAGGCCGCGCCGCTGGCGCAGGGTCTTCAATTGCTGTCCCAGGTTGTCCATCGGCATGCCCCTGTTGAATCGTTGAATATACTAAACGTTTAGAGAGCGCATTGTAATAATGTCAATCACTTAATAACAACTATTTAAATATTGTTAACTTTTGGGGGCTCTAGTACCCTCGTTGCGCCATGCGAGAGAAGAGCGAACACGCGCGGTCCTATTACGCCGCCACGCCCAACTGGCAGACCGACTACCCGGTGCTCAGCGGCGAGATGCGCTGCGGCGTGGCCGTGGTCGGCGCCGGGTTCACCGGATTGTCGGCGGCCTTGTATCTCGCCGAGCGCGGCTACGACGTGGCGCTGATCGAGGCGAACCGCGTCGGCTGGGGCGCGTCCGGGCGCAACGGGGGCCAGTTGATCGACGGCGTCGTCGAGGTCAGCAAGGTCGAGCAGATCGCCAGGAAGTACGGTGATCCGGTGGCGGATGCATTTCGCCGCATGGGGCTCGAATGCCGCGATCTCGTGCTCGAGCGCATCGAGAAACACGACATCGACTGTGACCTGAAATTCGGCTTCCTCGATGTCGCGTTGACGCAGGCAGACCTCGACTATTTCGCATCCGAGATCGAGCGCAAGCGCTCCAGCAACTACCCGCACCAAATGGAACTGGTGCCGAAGGACAAAATGCGCAGCGTCGTCGGATCCGACCGCTATATCGGTGGCCTGATCAATCGCGGCGCCGGCCACCTGCACCCGCTGAACCTGTGCCTCGGCGAGGCACGGGCGGCCGAGGAGGCGGGCGCCAGAATCTTCGAACAGTCCAGGGTCACGCGCATTCGTCACGGCGAGAAGCCGCGGGTCGAGACGGCGCATGGCGTGATGCACGCCGACAAGGTCGTGCTTGCCGGCAATGCCTACCTCGGCAGGGCCGAACCGTTGCTATACGGCAGGGTTATCCCCGCCGGGAGTTACATCATTGCGACAGAACCGCTCGGTGATGAGCTCGCACACGAGCTCCTGCCGCAGGACATGGCCGTCTGCGACCAGCGCGTCGGGCTCAATTATTTTCGGCTGTCGGCAGACAAGCGGCTCCTGTTCGGCGGTCTGTGTAATTATTCGGGCAGGCACCCGAAAGACATCACCGCGAGCATGCGCCCGAAGATGCTCAGGGTCTTTCCGCAGCTCGAGGACGCTGCGATCGACTATGAATGGGGCGGTTACCTCGCCATTTCGATCAAGCGCATCCCGCAGCTCGGACGGATCAAGGGCAATACTTACTTCGCGCACGGTTATTCCGGCCACGGGCTCGCGCCGGCACACCTGGCCGGCAAGATTCTCGCGGACACGATTTGCGGGGATGCGGAGCGCTTCGACGTGTTTGACCGCATCTGGCACTGGAAACTGCCCGGCGGCAAGTGGTTTGCCAATCCTGCACTGGCGCTAGGCATGCTTTACTACCGATTAAAAGAGATACTGTAGGGAAAAAGGGGCCAGAGCCCGCGGGCACTAGTCTCGATGGAGAATCAAGATGGCAGAAAGCACGGCACGAAAATTACAACCTGACTTGCCCGATCTCGAGGCATACTGGATGCCATTCACGGGTAATCGATATTTCAAGAAACACCCACGCCTCATCTCGCGTGCCAGCGGTATGTACTGCTACACGCACGACGGAAAGCAATTGCTCGACGCCGTCGCCGGCCTGTGGTGCTGCAATGCCGGGCATTGCCATCCGAAGATCGTCGAGGCGATCAAATCGCAGGCGGAAACGCTCGATTATGCGATGGCGTTTCAGCTCGGGCATCCGACGATATTCGAGCTGGCCAACCGGCTGACGGACATCGCGCCCGAGGGACTCGATTACGCATTTTTCGTCAACTCTGGCTCCGAAGCGGTGGACACCGCCCTGAAGATGGCGCTCGCCTATCACCGGCATCGGGGGGAGGGCGCGCGCACGCGGCTCATCGGACGCGAGAAGGGTTATCACGGCGTCGGCTTTGGCGGTATTTCGGTCGGCGGCATCTCGCCAAACCGCAAGATGTTCGGCGCCATGCTGCCCGGCGTCGATCACCTGCCGCACACGCATAACATCGAAAAAAATGCGTACACAAAGGGGCAACCCGAGTGGGGCGCGCACCTTGCCGACGAGCTCGAGAACATTGTACAGCTCCACGATCCCTCGACCGTCGCCGCGGTCATCATCGAGCCAATCGCGGGTTCGGCGGGCGTCATCATTCCGCCGAAGGGCTATCTCGAGCGGATCCGCGAGATCTGTGACCGGCATGGCATCCTGCTGATCTTCGACGAGGTCATTTGCGGGTTCGGCCGCACCGGCGACAGCTTCGGCGCCACGCGTTTCGGCGTGACGCCCGACATCATGACGTTGGCGAAAGGCCTGACGAGTGGCACGGTGCCGATGGGCGGCGTGCTCGTCACGAGCGACATCTACAATACCTTCATGACCGGACCGGAAGGTACGATCGAGTTCTTCCACGGCTATACCTATTCCGGGCACCCGCTGGCCGCGGCCGCGGGATGTGCGACGCTCGATGTTTATCTCGGCGAGGGGCTTTTCGAACGTGCACGGGAACTCGAGGGCAAGTTCGAGGATGCACTGCATGGCCTGAAAGGTGAGCCGAATGTCATCGATGTCCGTAACTTCGGTTTGATCGGCGCGGTGGAGCTCGAGCCGATCGAGGGCCAGCCGACGGCGCGGGCGATGCAGATATTCCGCGATTGTTTCGACAATGGCGTGATTATCCGCACGACCGGCGATACGCTGGCATTTTCGCCGCCGCTCATCATCGAGAAATCGCAGATCGATACGGTCGTTGAATCGGTACGCAAGGCGCTACGGTCGCAGTAACGGAACACAACGCGGGTATACAGTCATGGCGCAGAAAGCAGAAGCACTGGACGCAATCAGGAAAGTCCCCAACTGGATCAACGGCGAAACGAGGCAGTCCGCTTCGACGCGGTTCGGTGACGTTTTCGATTCGGCGACCGGCAAGCGCTGTGCCGAGGTCGCCATGTCCGACGAGGCGGATGTCGATGCGGCGGTCACAGCCGCGCGGGCGGCTTTCGAAAGCTGGTCGAAAACGCCGGTGTTGAAGCGCGCTCGCGTGATGTTCAAGCTGAAGGAACTGATCGAACGCGATCGCGCAGAGATTGCGGCCTTGATCACCCAGGAACACGGCAAGGTGTTGCACGACGCCGACGGCTCCGTGCAACGTGGCCTTGAAAACGTCGAATTCGCCTGCGGCATCCCGCACCTGATCAAGGGCGAGTTCAACGACCAGGTCGGGACCGGCGTCGACTGCTATTCGATGCGCCAGCCGCTCGGCGTCTGCGTCGGCATCACGCCGTTCAATTTCCCGGCGATGGTGCCGTTGTGGATGTTTCCGCTGGCGATCGCCTGCGGCAATACGTTCGTATTGAAGCCCTCGGAAAAGGATCCGAGCTGTTCGATCAGGTGGGCGGAGCTCCTCAAGGAAGCCGGCTTGCCGCCGGGGGTGTTCAACGTGGTGCAGGGCGATCACGTTGCGGTGAACGCGCTCCTCGAGGATGAACGCATCGCCGCCGTCAGTTTCGTCGGCTCCACGCCGGTAGCCGAGCATATCTACCGGACCGCTTCCGCCAACGGCAAGCGCGTGCAGGCACTGGGCGGCGCCAAGAATCACCTGGTCGTGATGCCGGATGCGGACATGGAGCAGGCCGCCGACGCGCTGGTCGGTGCCGGGTACGGTTCCGCCGGCGAACGCTGCATGGCGATTTCCGCCATCGTCACGGTGGGCGACGCGGCCGAACCGCTCCTCGAGAAACTCGTGCCGAAAATCGAGGCGCTGAAAGTCGGGCCGGGCACGGACAACAATAACGACATGGGTCCGCTCATTACGCAAGAGCATCGCGACAAGGTGCGGTCTTACATCGACCTGGGCGTCGAGGAAGGGGCGAAACTCGTCGTCGACGGCAGGAACCACGAGATCACGAAATCGGATGGCTATTACCTCGGGCCGAGTCTTTTCGATCACGCGACGCGTGACATGCGTATCTACAAGGAAGAAATCTTCGGGCCGGTACTGACGATGACCCGTGTCGCGACATTCGACGATGCGATCGAACTCGTTAACGATCACGAGTATGGCAACGGCACTGCGATATTCACGCGCGACGGCGACGCTGCGCGCGAATTCGCCAGCGGCATCGAAGTCGGCATGGTCGGCGTCAACGTGCCCATTCCGGTACCGCTCGCGTTTCACAGTTTCGGTGGCTGGAAACGATCTCTCTTTGGCGACATGTCGATCTATGGCATGGAAGGCGTACGTTTTTACACGCGGCTCAAAACGATCACCTCGCGCTGGCCGACCGGCATTCGCAGCGGCGCCGAATTCTCGATGCCCGTAATGAAATAGGATAATTAGATTGTAGGAGCGGCTTAAGCCGCGAACGGCTCGAAAAAAACCCGGTTCGCGGCTTAAGCCGCTCCCAAGACCGGCGTTTACCTGAATCGAAAAATGGAAATTAAAGGCGAATACCAGATTGCGAGCGACCGTGAAACCGTTTGGCATGCACTGATCGATCCTGAAACGCTGCAGAAATGCATCCCTGGATGCGAATCGATGGAACAGATCAGCGACACGGAATTTGCCGCCACCGTCATGGCGGCGATCGGGCCGGTGCGGGCGCGGTTCAATACCCGACTAACCCTCGAAAATCTCGAACCACCCGGCAGTTACAGGCTGGTCGGCGAAAGCAAAGGCGGCGCCGCCGGCTTCGGCCGTGGCAGCGCCGACGTCGTACTTACCGAAAATCAGGACGGCACGCTGCTCTCCTACACGGCCGATTTCAAGGTCGGCGGCAAGCTTGCGCAGGTCGGTTCCCGCCTGGTGCTCGGCGTGACCAGAAAGACCGCGGATGATTTTTTTGGTAAGTTTTCGAGGGAGCTGGACGCCGGAGCGGCGCGCGTGGACGCGGAGGACGCCGGGGACGGCATGCTCGCCAGGAAATTCTGGATCGCACTTCTCGGTGTCATCGCGGCCTTGCTGATCTGGTGGTTTCTGCTACGCTGAGCAGTGCCAAAAAGCTAGTGATAAAAGCGCGACGTGGGAGCGGCTTTCTGTACAGGACGTACTTATGTCGCGACAAAATCGCCGGGAGCGATTTTGGGCAACGCCGAAGGGGTTGGCCCGCAGGGCCGAGGGCAGGATGCCCGAGCCAACCACAGGGATGTGCGGGAGCGACGAGCCGCGATCCGCCGCAGACGGCACCGTGCCGTGTCAAGAACTACAAATACAGGACAGTCCGATGTCGATCAATGTCTCGTGCACGCTGAATGGCGAAGCCGTCAGCGCACAGGTGGAATCCCGCACCCTGCTCGTCGAAATGATTCGCGAACATCTTGGCCGAACCGGCACGCACGTTGGCTGCGATACCAGTCAGTGCGGAGCCTGCGTCGTACACGTCGACGGCCGCTCGGTGAAGAGTTGCACCATGCTCGCCGTACAGGCGAATGGCGCCGAGGTCGTCACGATTGAAGGTGTTGCGGAAAACGGGCAATTGCATCCGATGCAGGAGGCATTTCGCGAGCATCATGGATTGCAATGTGGTTTCTGCACGCCCGGCATGATCATGAGCGCGCTGGATCTCGTTAAGCAGAATCCGGAGCCGACCGAAAAAGAAATCCGTGAGTGGCTCGAGGGTAACCTGTGCCGGTGCACGGGTTACCAGAACATCGTGCGCGCGGTGAAAGCCGGCGCGGAATCCATGCGCGCCAGGTAGCAGAGGTCGCGACGGAGTCGAGGTGAAGCATGACTGAGAACGGTATTGGCGCCGCAGTCCGGCGCAAAGAAGACCAGAGATTCATCACCGGGCGTGGGCAATATGTCGACGACATCAAGTTGCCGCACCAGGTTTATGCAGTCATCGTTCGCTCGCCGATACCACACGGCAAGATAAAAAAGATCGACGTCAAAGCCGCCAGGGCGGCACCCGGCGTCGTGGCGGTTTTTACGGGTGCCGATATGGCGGCGGACGAAATTGGCGGCCTGCCCTGCGGGTGGGGCGTCAACAACAAGGATGGCTCACCCATGGTCGAGCCGCCGCGCCCTGTCCTGACTGCGGACGTCGTGCGTTACGTCGGTGACGAAGTCGCGGTGGTCATCGCGGATACGCGGGCAAACGCACGCGATGCGGCCGAACTCGTCGACATCGATTACGAGACCTTGCCGGCGGTGGCGGATCTCGAGGCAGCGAGCGCCAACGGTGCGCCGCTCGTCTGGGACGATGCGAAAGGCAATGTCTGCTTCGACTGGGAAATAGGTGACAAGGAAGCGACGGACAGGGCCTTCGAAGGCGCGCACAAGGCCGTCAGCATCGACATCGTCAATAACCGGCTGATCGCGAACGCGATGGAGCCGCGCGCGGCGATCGGCCACTATGACAGTGGCAAGGACGAATACACCTTGTACACGACGAGCCAGAATCCGCATGTCATCCGCCTGCTGATGGGCGCGTTTGTGCTCGGCATACCGGAACACAAGCTCAGGGTAATCTCACCGGACGTCGGTGGCGGTTTCGGCTCGAAGATCTTCCACTATGCGGAAGAGGTCATCGTGACCTGGGCATCGAAGAAACTGAATCGCCCGGTGAAGTGGACGGCGGAACGCAGCGAATCCTTCATGAGTGACGCCCACGGCAGGGACCACAGAAGCCATGCCGAACTCGCATTGAGCAAGGACGGTGACTTTCTGGGTCTGCGCGTGTCGACGCTCGCCAATCTGGGCGCCTATCTATCGACATTCGGACCCGCGGTGCCGACCTACATGCATGCGACGCTGCTGGCCGGCAACTACCGGACCCCGGCGATCTACGCCAATGTCAAGGGCATGTTCACTCACACCGTGCCCGTCGACGCCTACCGCGGCGCGGGACGACCCGAAGCCAGCTTCCTGCTGGAACGGCTGATCGACAAGGCAGCGCGAGAAACCGGCATCGATCCCATCGAATTGCGAAGGCGAAATTTCATCAAGCAGTTCCCCTACCAGACGCCGGTCGCACTGGAGTATGACAGCGGCGATTACGACACGTCGGTCAACAAGGCGCTCGAGTTGTCGGATTATGCGAATTTCGAAAAGCGCAAGTCCGAGTCGGCCGCACGCGGCAAATTGCGTGGCATCGGTATCTCGACCTATATCGAGGCCTGTGGCGTCGCGCCGTCGAACGTCGCGGGAGCGCTCGGTGCCCGTGCCGGGCTGTTCGAGGTGGGCACGGTACGCGTCAACCCGACCGGGTCCGTGACGGTGCTCACCGGCACTCACAGCCACGGCCAGGGCCACGAAACGACCATGACGCAACTCGTCGTGGAAATGCTCGGCGTCGATTACGACAGCGTCGAAGTCGTGCACGGCGATACGGGCAAGATTCCGTTCGGCATGGGGACTTACGGATCGCGATCCGCCGCGGTCGGCGGCGTGGCACTCGTCCATGCGCTCGAGAAGGTCCGCAACAAGGCGCGCAAGATTGCAGCCCACCTGCTCGAGGCTTCCGAGGACGATATCGAGTTCAAGGACGGCAAGCTCACGGTGGCCGGAACGGACCGTTCGGTCGCGTTCGGCGATGTGGCGCTGGCGGCATACGTGCCACATAACTATCCGCTCGACACGCTCGAGCCGGGTCTCGAGGAAACCGCGTTTTACGATCCCAAGAATTTCACGTTCCCGGCCGGCTGCCACATCTGCGAGGTCGAGGTCGATCCGGATACCGGCGTGGTCGAAGTGGTCAGCTTCACCGCCGGCGATGACTTCGGCCGCATCATCAATCCGATGATCGTCGACGGCCAGGTGCACGGCGGGGTCACACAGGGAATCGGGCAGGCCCTGTACGAACAGTGCGTCTACGACGAGTCAGGTCAGTTGCTGACGGGCTCGATGATGGATTATTGCCTGCCGAAGGCCGACAACGTGCCGAACTTTTCCGTATCCACCGACGTGACTCTGTGCGCGCACAACGTGCTCGGCGTCAAGGGCTGCGGCGAGGCGGGCGCCATCGGCGCGCCACCAGCCGTGATCAACGCGGTCCTCAATGCATTGTCGGATTACAACGTTGACAACCTGCAGATGCCGGCAACGCCGGAGCGCGTATGGCAGGCAATGCACGGCAGCACATAAAAGCGTAAAAGGAACTCGAGATGTACGATTTCAAATACCATCGTCCCTCGTCGCTCGATGATGTCAAAAAGATCCTGGGCGACAACGGTGAAGCCAGGGTCCTGGCGGGTGGCATGACGCTCCTGCCGACGATGAAGATGCGTCTCGCGCGACCATCCGATCTGATCGACTTGTCCAGCCTGGACGGCCTGTCGGACATCAAGGATGACGGGGACGCCATCGAGATCGGCGCAATGGTGCGCCACGCGGATGTGGCGTCGAGCGACGTCGTGAAAGGCGCGATTCCCGCGCTCGCGGACCTCGCCGAGCGCATCGGTGATGCGCAGGTGAGGAACCGTGGCACCATCGGCGGCTCCGTTGCCAACAGCGATCCCGCCGCCGATTATCCGGCGGCCGTCCTCGGTTTGAATGCCGTCATTCGGACCGACAGGCGTGAGATCAACGCGGACGACTTCTTCAAGGGCCTGTTCGAGACCGCCCTCGAACCCGGTGAGATCATCCTTGGCGTGCGTTTTCCCAAGCCGAAGCGCGCTGCATACTCGAAATTTCCCAATCCGGCGTCGCGTTATGCGGTCGTCGGCGTGATGGTTGTCGAGACTGCGGACGGCATCCGCGTTGCGGCGACCGGCGCCGGACCTTGTGCGTTTCGGATCACGGCGATGGAGGAGGCGCTCGAGCGGGATTTCTCGGCCGGCGCTATCGAGGGAATCCGGATCGATGCCGCCGATCTCAACAGCGACCTGCATGCGAGCGCCGACTATCGCGCGCACCTGGTCGGCGTCATGGCCAAGCGCGCCGTCATCGCCCTAGGTGGCTGACAAACAAACAAAAAAAGACCTTCCGGGTGACGTATCGGCAACGGCAGAGCTCTTGGCTGCCGGCGACTACGTTGCCGGGCGCGACCTTGCGACCGTGGTTTACCTGGCGCTCAGGATGGGTCGGCCGCTGCTGCTCGAAGGCGAGGCCGGTGTCGGCAAGACGGAAGTCGCCAAGGTCATCGCCGCGACCCTCGATCGCGACCTCATACGCCTGCAGTGTTTCGAGGGGCTGGATCTCGCGAACGCCGCCTACGAATGGAACTATCCGCGACAAATGGTCGCCATACGGATGGCCGAGGCAGCGGGCAGAATTGCCGAAGTCGGCGACACGCTCTATACACGCGATTATCTGATCGAGCGGCCGTTGCTCAAGGCATTAAGCGCACACGACAGCGGTCCGCCGGTATTGCTGATCGACGAGATCGACCGGGCCGACGAACCGTTCGAGGCATTTCTTCTGGAAATCCTATCCGAATTTCAGTTGAGCATTCCGGAACTGGGCACGGTCAGGGCGACCGAACCACCGATCGTCATCATCACCTCCAACCGCACTCGGGAGGTGCATGACGCGCTCCGCCGACGTTGCCTGTACCACTGGGTCGACTATCCGACACAGGAGGCTGAAAGCAGAATCCTCGCGTTAAGAGCACCATCGCTCGGCGATGAGCTGCGCGAGCAACTGATCGCATTCGTGCACAAACTCAGGGAAGAGGACCTGTTCAAGCGCCCCGGAGTAGCGGAGACTATCGACTGGGCCAACGCGCTGACACAACTCAATGTAGTGACGCTGACGGCGGACATCGTTAACGACACGCTGGGTTCGCTGCTCAAATACCAGGACGATATCGCGAGAGTACAGGGCAGCGAGGCTGCGCGATTGCTCGCGGAAATCCAGGCGCAAATGTGACATGGAAAAACGCCAGGCGAACGAAGGTCGGCTCGCAGACAACATTCTTCTGTTTTGCAGGACTTTGCGCAGCGCCGGTTTGCCAGTCGGTCCGGGCCAGGTGATCGAAGCCGGGAGCGCTGTCCTGCAGACAGGGATCGAACAGCGTGACGATTTCTACTACGCCTTGCGCGCGGTATTGGTCAACGACCCTACACAGTTCCGGATTTTCGACCAGGCATTTCATATCTATTTTCGCAATCCACGGCTCCTCGAAAGAATGATCGGCATACTCTTGCCCACGATTTCGCGCGACGTCGAAAGTCCTGACAGGGAACCCGCCATCCGGCGCCTCATGGAATCGCTGACGCAGGATGACAGAGTCGGCGACAATGATCCGGTCATCGAGATCGATCGATCGGCTTCGTACTCCCGTCGCGAAGTCCTGCGTAAGAGGGATTTCGAGCAAATGAGCCTGCAAGAGCAAAGCGAGGCGAAGGAGCTGTTGCGAGAGGAATTCGATGTCATCAAGGACTTCCCGACGCGCCGCTTTCGCCCGCATCCTCTCGGGCATCGCTACGACCTGCGCCGCTCGATGCAGCTCATGATGCGAACCAGCGGGCAACTCGTACACCTTGCGAAAAAGAAACGTCGGCTGCGACCACCCACGCTGGTGCTCATTTGCGATATTTCCGGGTCGATGAGCAGTTACTCGCGAATTTTCCTGCACTTTGCCCATACGCTCTCTGCGCACAGGCGGTCGGTGCACACTTTCGTATTCGGCACGCGGCTGACCAACATCAGTTACCGGCTGATCGACAAGGACGTCGACCGGGCGATGGCGCAGGTTGCCGAGGACGTCGAGGACTGGGACGGCGGCACGCGCATCGCCGATTGTCTGGAGCGTTTCAACATCGATTGGGGCCGGCGGGTGCTCGCAGGGCGTTCGGTCGTAATACTGCTGAGTGACGGACTGGAAAGGGATTCCGAATCGAATCTGGAGTTTCAGATGCAGCGACTCAAGAGCAACTGTGACCAGCTGATCTGGATGAATCCGATGTTGCGTTACGAATTCTTCGAGGCGAAGGCATTCGGCATCAAGGCCATGCTGCCGCACGTGGACCTGTTCCTGCCGGCACACAATGTGGACAGTCTGGCGGAGCTCGGGCGCATGCTTCGCGAGGGCGACCTTCAGGCCGGACGGGTAGCGATGTGACGCCCAGGAAACTCCAACAGGCGTTTGCCGACTGGTCCGGGAAAGGCGAAGCGCTGGTCCTGGTCAGCGTCTACGAGACGGAAGGATCCACCTACAGCAAGACAGGCGCGCAAATGCTGATTAACGGCGCGGGTGACTTCCAGGGAATGCTGTCCGGCGGTTGTCTGGAAGGTGATCTTGCGGAGCGAGCGCGCGCCGTTCTCGAGTCTGGCACACCGCAGTCGGTCACCTACGATCTCGGCCAGGACGACGAGGAACTCTGGGGACTCGGGGTCGGCTGTGACGGCCTGATGCGTATGTTCCTGCAGCCCATTACGCCGGCGAATCGCTACGAACCGTTCGCCACAATGTGCCTGGCGTATGAAGGCCTGACGGACCAGGTTGCGGCGACGGTGCTGGAATCGGACTTCGACGACCTCCCGCCGGGTTCGGCCCTAGTGACCGTCGACGGCGCGACCGCCTTCAGTGACATCGGCGAGCAGTACGCGCAGCTCGTCGCGGCGGAAGCCGGCGCGGTGTTGCTCGGCGGCCAGTCGAAGGTCGAGCAGGTCTCCCAGGATGGCGGCAAGGCGAAGATCCTGCTGTCCGTGCTGCGCCCGCCGCCGCGGATCCTGGTATTGGGCGCCGGACTGGACGCCGAGCCGGTCGTGCGCCTGGCGGCCGAGCTCGGTTGGCGGGTGACCGTGCAGGACCACCGGCCTGCCTATGTCGAGTCCGGCGACTTTTCGCTGGCGGAAAAAGTATGCTGCGTGCCGGTCGCGGAACTGCCGAACACGATCGACCTGCGTAATTTCGCGGCCGCCATCGTCATGAGTCACCATCTCGTGAGCGACCGGCAGTATCTTAAGCAGCTCGCCGCCACCGACATGGCATACATCGGTTTGCTGGGTCCACGGGACCGGAAGACTCGCTTGCTCGAGGAACTCGGGGAATTGGCAGAAAAACTGACGCCGCGACTGCACGGACCGGCAGGCCTGGATATCGGCGGGCGCGGGCCCGCGTCCATCGCCCTGTCGATTGTTGCGGAGATGCACCGGCAGCTGATGCAAGCCGACGTCTGATACGGGTTTTTCTAGTCCTCTTCGACTTCGCCCGGCAGGAACACCTTGATGATCATGTCGGCCAGCGCATCGAGCTGTTCCGGCTGTTCGAGATCGATATTGCTGGTGCCTTTTATCTCCAGTGCAAGCGCGAGCAGGGCGCCCGACGAGACGCGGATCATGTTAAAGAGCAGGGCGGGATCGCCCGGCGGCGTGACGCCGCGTTCCTGCAGCACTTTAATTTCCTCGACCACGACTTCGAACAGCGGACGAAGATGCCGGTTGATCAGCCAGTCGAGCCGCTCGCTCGGGTAAGATGCCTCCTGCACCATGATCTTGTGTAGTGCCGGTTTGCTCGCCGAATAGTGCACGTAGGTACGGATCATCTCGGCCATGCGCGCTTTGGGACATTCGCCGGCCTTTTCCTCTGCCGCTTTGGCCAGTTTTCCGTTGAAATCCCTGAATATGCGGTCGGCCGCCGCCCGCCATAGTTCTTCCTTGTTCTTGAAATGGTAGGTGATCAGCGGGTGGTGCACGCCAGCCCGCTCGGCGATGTTACGCGTCGATGTGCCCTGGAATCCGTTCTCGGAAAAGGCCTCCAGTGCTGCGTCGAGGAGTTTCTGCTTGGTCCTCAGGCTGCGTTGTTGTTGTTTGCGCGGTGGCTTTTCGAAACTGACGTCCAAGACCCGGCCTCTTTTGCATAAGCTTCAGGCATAAGGTTACCCGGATTGGATCAATTGGTCCAACCCGGTTCGTTTTGCAATTATGGTGTGCTATTGCAGGTCGAAACTCAGGCGCACAGCCGAGCGTTTTTCGAGGGCAACGCCGTTTTCAATGATCGGCTCGAAACGCCACTTCGATACGGCATCGATCGCAGCCTTATTGAAGGTGTCGTCGGGTTCAGATTTGACGACCGTCACGTCCGACACGGTGCCGATCGTCGTCACCGTAAACATGACGTCGACGGAGCCCGAGAGGTTTCGACGCTGCGCCGCCCTCGGATATTCCGGCGCCACATAGTTCGTGCGCGTGAGCGAGCTGATCGGTACGGTCGTCGCAGAAGCCTGCCGGCTTGCCAGTGCGCCCGCAACGTAGTCGCTTGGTGAGAACCCTTGCGAGGATCCGGCGGGCGCCAGCGTGGCCTCGCCGCCCGTGGCACCGGCCCGCAGCGGTAGCGTCGCAGTCGGTATCTCTTCTCGCTCGACGACGGCCTGGGTTGGCTCCGGCGCTCGCGCAGCGACCGCTTGTGGTGCCTGGTCGCGGTTGTTACGAACTGCGGTCGTCTTCGGCGCGGTATTGGCACTCGGCTCTTTCACCGTCGAGCCGCCGACGCCGAGCATGGATGTGGTTGCGGCAACCGCGGCGTCCTGCTCCGCATTTCGCTGTTGCGCCTCGCGCAGCCTCGCTTGGCGCGCCTCTTCCTGTTGTCGCTTGATCTCCGCCAGCCGCGCCGCTTCCGCCTGCCGTTCCAGTTCCGCCTGTCTCGCCAGCTCCGCCTGGCGTTCCAGCTCCGCCTGCCGCCTGAGTTCAGCCTGGCGGGCGAGTTCTGCCTGTCGCTCGAGCTCCGCCTGGCGTGCCAGTTCGGCGAGCCTGGCAGCTTCTGCCTGGCGTTCCGCCTCGGCCTTCGCCTCGAGCGCGCTATCCAGTGCTTTGGTCGACGCGGCCAGCTCGGTGCTGTCGGGATCGAGCGCTCGCGCGTCATCCAGAAGTTCGTCGGCGTCGTCGAGCCGATCCTGGTCGATCGCCTCACGCGCTCGCAAGACCAGTTTGCTTGCCACGATGATGAGACCCTGTTCCGCGGCCTGGTTTCCCGGATCGTTCGACAGCGCCAGTTCGTAGTAATACCGCGCGTTGTTATTGGACGGTGTGATGAGGTTACCGGCCTCCAGGTGCTCGGCCGCCAATGTGAGGACTTTCTCGACTTTCTGCTGACTTCTTGCTGCGGCCAGTTCCTGCGTCAGCAAATTGATTTCCTCGGTATTCTGCCCGGCAAGGTACCTGGCTTCCGAAATGAGTTGTCCGGCGTCTTCGAACAGGCCGTCACGAATCGCGAGGCGGGCTTCGTCCACTGTCGCGCGGTACTGGATTTGCTTCAGCTGCGCATCGAGAAAATCGAGGCGCGGGTTTGCCGGATTGGCCAGGCGCGCCATCGCCAGCGCGTCGCTCGCGTTTTCGATGTTCTGTTCGAGTATCGCGGTTTCCGCAAGCCGCAGGACCTGATCGACGACGTATTCGAGTTCGGCATTGATGTCCGGATCATCCGGCGCTTCCTCCAGTACTGCCAGGTAGAGTTCCACGGCGTTCTCGCCTTCCGGTCGAATGAAATTGCCTGCATCACTCGCCGTGCGCGCTTCTTCCAGCAGTGCCTGGTAAACGGGCGTCTCGGGTTCGGCCGCGGGTTCCTGCACCGGCAACGGCACACTGATATCCGACTCGACGATGGTCGGAACCGATTGCGTCTCTGCCACAGTGTCGGTCGTCGTGTCCGTTTGCGGGACAGACACCGTCGGCGCAATGCTTTCCCAATTGGACACGATCCAGGCGGTCGCGCCGACGACGGCGATTACGGCGGCTGCTTTACCGAGCGCCCGCGGTTTGCGTAACGGTGCGATCGCGCCGGCGACCGCCTCGCTCGATGCCTGCATGGCGCCCTGCGCACCACTCGCGAGCGATCCCGCGCTCGCCAGCGTCTTGTCGACGGTCGCCGCGATGGACTTGCGCTTGGCGTCGAGGGCGTCGTAAAGCTTATCGGTAACCGGTGTCGCCGAGATAGTCGGCTCGATCCGCAGTGCGTCCTTCGCTTTCTTCGGAACCTCGGGCGGTGGTGCCGGTTTTGGCCTGGGTTTTGGCGCCGCATGCTTTGGCGTCACCGGTGCCGATTTTGGCCTGGGCTTCGGCTCCGGTTTGGGTGCTTTTTGCTGCACCGGCTTCGGCGCGGGTTTCGGCATCTTCTGCGCCGGTTTCGGCGCCTGCGGGACCGGTTTCGCGGGCGTTTTCTGTTCCGGGAGAAGCACGGGAATCGTTACTTTTTTGGCCGCCGGCTTCGCTTTCGCAAGCGGTTCTGTCGGCGACTTCGCTGCGGGTTTCGGCTTGACGACTGGCTTCGCTTTGGCGACCGGCCTCTGCTTCGTCAGCGACTTGATCGCGGATTGCGTGGCAGGTTTCGCCTTGAATGCCGCGTCCGGTGCCTCGATATGATGTTTGACAGAGGCCTCGATCGCCAGCCTGGCGCGGCCGGGCGATACCGGCTTCAGCAGGAAACGGTAGACGTGACCGCGGTTAATGAGGTCCATCAGCATCTCGCCGTCGTCGCGACGACCAGCGACGATGGCGACGAGCCGTGGTCTTTCCCTGCGCAACTTGTCGGTGAGCTTTTCGATGTCCGAGCCGACCATTGCAGCGTCGGTGATCAGCACGCCAACCGCATTGTTGCTTACGAAATCCTCGGCCTGCGTCGGCGTGATGGCATGATGCAGGTGATGCAAGCCCCTGGCTGAATCGCGAATCGTCGCCAGGAATTCTTCATCCCTGGTCATGACCAGCAAGTCGACTTCGCGCGCGCCCGCATCCGTGCCAAAGTCGATCTTGTGCGGCTGTAGTGCAGGCATCCTGCCGGTGCCGTCGCTGATGATCAGGGAGCCGTTCTCCGACGTCTCCATGACGATCTCTTCGGTAACCGGTTCGTCGAAATTGGAGGCCTGATCGTTTGCGGATTCACCGAGTGCAAGCAGGCGAGCCTGCTTTGTTGCGGACTCGACGAGTTCCAGGATCGATTCCGGCGTGACCTGGCCGCGAACGATCTGGAACACTTCCTTGTCGCCGACGAGCGCTTCCAGGTCATCGCTCTTGTCCGGTCCGGCCAGCAGGATGCCGATCGTATCGGGAGATCTTTTCTTGGCTTCGCGCAGTGCTTCGAGCCCGCTCATGCCGGGCAGGTCCTGCGCCGACACGATGATGTGTATCGGCGTTTCACCGAATAGGTTCAGTGCTTCGGAACCGCTGGTGGCGCAGTGGACGGAATATTTGTCGTTGAATCCTGCGCTCAAGCGGTCGAGCGTTCCTTGCTGACTGTGCAGCAGGAGCACCTGCGTTCTGAACTGCTCAAAAGCCAATTCCGTCCTCCCTGGAGCTTATGTCGAATAGTCGATCCAGACCTCTCGACAAGCGAGTATATCCTTGACTGAATTGAGATTTATCTCCCGAAAATGACGAGATTCCGAATCTGTGACGGGCTGCACAGTTGACCGACGGCCCTGCTCACATCTGGCGCCCGGGCGACCCGGAATTGCTCTTCATTTTAGCCGCAAAAATCCGCATCTGCGCAATGCCTGCTGCGGCAGATCATTGGCCGCGAGGCTCAGGCTGCGCGGCCGCGGCAGCGGATCTCCTCGCGGAGCTCGGAGATGGCGTCTTTAAGCGCCAGTACTTTCTGTTGTTTCGAACCAAGTCGCCGAAGTGCGACAGTCTCGTCAACGACCTCGCGCTGCCCGACCGCCATCAGCACTGGCACCTTCGCGACGCTGTGTTCGCGCACCTTGTAGGAAATTTTTTCGTTCCTCAAGTCGGCATCGGCGCTGATGCCGGCGCCGCGAAGTTTTTGAACGATGTCGAGCGCGTAGTCGTCCGCGTCGGAAGTTATCGTCAGCACTTTCGCCTGCATCGGTGCGAGCCACAAGGGCAGCTTGCCAGCGTGATGCTCGAGCAGGATGCCGATGAATCTTTCCAAAGAGCCGAACATCGCACGATGCAACAGAACCGGCGTGTGCTTCGAGCCATCTTCTCCGATATAGGTCGCGCCCAGCCTGGCTGGCAAATTCAGGTCGACCTGATGTGTACCGCACTGCCAGTCTCGGCCGATGGCATCGCGCAGGACGAATTCGAGCTTCGGTCCGTAGAATGCGCCCTCGCCCGGATTATGGCTGTAATCCAATCCGGACTTTTCGAGTGCAGTCTGCAACGCGGCTTCGGCCTGGTCCCATACCGAATCGTCGCCGACGCGAATCGCCGGACGATCGGCAAAATTGATCAATACGTCGTCGAAACCGAAATCTTTGTAAATGCTCAGGATGAGATCGCAAACGGCGATCGTCTCACTCGTGATCTGTTGCGGCGTGCAGAAGATATGCGCGTCGTCCTGGGTGAACGCGCGAACGCGCAACAGACCGTGCAGGGCACCTGACGGTTCATAGCGATGCACCTTGCCGAACTCCGCAAGCCGGTAGGGCAGATCGCGATAGCTCTTGATACCTTTTTTAAATACCTGCACGTGACCGGGGCAGTTCATCGGTTTGATCGCGTACACCCGTTCGTCCTCGGTCTTCGAGGTGTACATGTTTTCGCCGAAGGTCTCGAGATGCCCGGATGCTTCCCAGAGCGACAGGTCCATCAGCTCGGGCGTATTGACTTCCATGTAGCCGGCCTCGTCTTGGCGTTTCCGCATATAGTCGATGAGATTCTGAAAGAGTGACCAGCCCTTCGGATGCCAGAACACCGCCCCGGGCGCTTCTTCCTGGAAATGAAACAGGTCCATGATCCTGCCAAGCGCACGATGGTCGCGTTTTTCCGCTTCCTCCAGGCGATGCAGATATTCCTTGAGTTGTTTCGCGTTGGCCCAGGCCGTGCCGTAGATCCTCTGCAGCATTTCCTTCCGGGCATCGCCGCGCCAGTACGCGCCCGAGACCCGCATCAGCTTGAATGCGCGGCCGAGCCTGCCGGTCGACGGCAGGTGCGGGCCGCGGCAGAGGTCGATAAAGTCGCCCTGGCGATACAGGGTCAGCGTTTCTTCCGCCGGAATGTCTTCGATGATCTGCGCTTTGTATTCCTCGCCCATGTCGCGAAACAGCCTGATCGCGTCGTCCCGGTCCCAGACCTCGCGCGTGATTTCCTCGTCGCGGTCGACGATCTCGTGCATGCGTTCCGTGATGACCAATAGGTCTTCTTCGGTAAACGGTTCCTCGCGGGCGAAGTCGTAGTAAAAGCCGTTCTCGATTGCGGGCCCGATCGTGACCTGCGTCTGCGGCCACAGTTCCTTGACGGCCTCCGCCAGCAAGTGCGCCGCGTCGTGTCGCAACAACTCGAGACCGTCATCCGAATCACGTGTGACAATCTCTATGGCCGCGTCGCTCTCGATATTGCGGGTCAGGTCCCGGAGTTCACCGTCGACGCGGATCGCCACCGCGTTCTTCGCCAGGCTCTTGGATATGGCGTCGGCGATTTCCAAACCGGAAACCGGCTCTTCGAATCCCAGTCTGGATCCGTCTGGCAGTTGTATGGCAGGCATCTTGATCGCAGCGTTTGTATGAAACGCGCAGATTGTACAGAAACCTCGGATCGTGCCAACCGGCGTTCCTCGAGCAAAATCCCTGTACAATCGGCGCCGGCATTGGTGGGAGCAAAGCAAATGGGCGAGCCGAACGCCGGCATCCGGTTTCCCGACGAAGGGCACGATCATGACCATTGCGTGGCGGAGGCCATCGCGACGGCCATCGAGATTTGCCGGCAGCGGGGCCTTCGCTTCACCCGGCAACGGCGGCGGGTGCTCGAGCTGGTCTGGAACAGCCACAAGCCGGTGGGCGCCTACGACATCCTGGATCAGCTGAATCGGGCGGGCGGCAAGGTCGCACCGCCGACCGTTTACCGGGCCCTCGAGTTCCTGATCGAGGCTGACCTCGTACACCGGCTGGATTCTCTGAACGCATTCATCGGTTGTCCAGACCCGGGCAATCCACATGCGAGGCAGTTCCTGATATGCAGCGAATGCCACTCCGTCGCGGAGCTGGATGACAGCGATATCGACGAGCTGGTCCGGCGAAGAGCGGCGGAGCTCGGCTTCAAGGCGCAGGAGCAAACGCTCGAAATCGAGGGTATTTGCAGCAACTGTGCCGGCGGCAAATGAAAAATCCAGAACCCAAAGATTTCATTCGCCAGATCGTCGCCGACGATCTCTCGAGCGGCAAACACGACACGATCGTCACCCGGTTCCCGCCGGAGCCGAACGGCTACCTTCATGTCGGGCACGCAAAGTCGATCTGCCTCAATTTCGGCGTGGCGGCGGAGCACGGCGGCAGGACTTTTCTGCGCTTCGACGACACCAACCCCGGCAAGGAAGACCCGGAATACGTCGAGGCGATCAAGGACGACGTGCACTGGCTCGGTTTCGACTGGGAAGACCGGCTGACGCACGCATCCGATTATTTCGATCAGCTGTACGAGTGCGCGGAGAAGCTGATCGAGATGGGCAAGGCCTATGTCGACTCCTTGAGCGCGGAAGAAATTCGTGAGTATCGCGGCACGCTGACCGAGCCGGGCCGGAACAGCCCGTACCGAGACCGCAGCGTCGAGGAAAATACGGAACTGTTCCGCAAGATGCGCGACGGCGAGTTCGCCGACGGTGAGCACGTGCTTCGCGCCAAGATCGACATGGCCTCGCCGAACATGAACATGCGCGACCCGACGATCTATCGGATCCGGGACATCCCGCACCAGAACACCGGCGACAAGTGGAAGATCTACCCGATGTACGACTTCGCGCACGGCCTGTCTGATGCGTTCGAGGGCATAACCCATTCGCTGTGCACGCTGGAGTTCGAAGACCATCGTCCTTTATACGACTGGTTTCTCGACCAGCTCGAACCGGAACACAGACCGAGGCAGATCGAGTTCTCGCGCCTCAATCTCGCGTATGCGCTGACCAGCAAGCGCAAACTGAATCAACTCGTCGAGGAAGGACTCGTGAGCGGCTGGGATGACCCGCGTCTCGCGACACTCATCGGCATGCGTCGCCGCGGCTATCCTGCTCCCGCGGTCAGGGACTTCATCTCGCGCGTCGGTGTCACCAAGAAAGACAACGTGATCGAGATGAGCGTATTGGAAAACAGCGTGCGTGAGTACTTCGATTCCGCGGCGGAGCGCCGCATGGCCGTACTCAGACCGCTCAAGGTCGTATTGACGAACTATCCCGAAGATCAGACCGAGATGATGACGGCGCAGAATCATCCGAACCGCGAGGAACTCGGTACCCGGAAGATGCCGTTCGCGCGAGAAATCTACATCGAGCAATCCGACTTCATGGAGGATGCACCGAAAAAATTTTTCCGCCTGAAACCCGGCGGCGAGGTTCGTCTGAGGTTTGCCTACATCATCCGCTGCGACGAGGTGATCAAGGACGACTCCGGCGAAGTGGTCGAACTGCACTGCAGCTACGATCCCGAAACCAAAAGCGGCAGCCCCGCCGCACAGCGCAAGGTCAAAGGGACGATTCACTGGGTGGCGGTGGATACCGCAGTGCCCGCTGAAGTGCGTCTATACGACCGCCTCTTTTCCGTACCTGAACCGGGAGCCATCGCAGACTTTCACGACGCGCTGAACCCGAGTTCGCTCGAAATCGTCGAAGCCGCGCTGGAACCGGCGCTCGCCAATGTGAAAAACGGCAGTGCGTTCCAATTCGAGCGGCAGGGATATTTCGCGACCGACCTCGTCGATCACAGGCCGGACAAACCGGTATTCAACCGGGTGGTAACACTGAGAGATTCCTGGGCGAAAATCGAGGCGGCTGCAATGAAACTAACCGGCACCAAACCGGAGCCAATTATCGAGCCGTTGAAATAACGGTAATTAAGTGGAGGAGCGACTATAGTCGCGACCCTTTACTTCTTGTCGGTGACGACGACCGGCGCACCGCGCTCGGTGCCGAGTCCGTCCGCGGCGCTGCCTTCCGCGCAGGCGATCTCCAGGACGCCGAACGAATTGATCAGGGCTAAAAAATTCCCCGGCGCGACCCGGCCGTAAGTCGCGCTGATGTCGAAATCATGGCCGGCGAGGTGTACGTTCGGTTTCTTGAAGTCCTTGATCAGGCTGGCGTCGATGTTGGTGATCAGGTTGCCAAAGGCGTCGATCGTCACGACGACGCCGCTGATGCGATTCGCCGTGACCTCGGGGTCCTCGAGCCAGCCGGGGGTCCAGTCCGCCGTCCTGGTACCGACGTCTGCCGGCCGTATCCGACCCGCCGCGATCTCGGCAGCCACCGGCGCGAATATGTCCCGCCCGTGAAAGGTCATGCTCGGCTCGTCGAGGCCGAGTTTCTTCAAGGCCTTGTGGTCGAACGCGTAAATCCCGTCGGCCTGCTCCAGAATCGGCGCCAGGAGCCCGTTGTCAGGCGCGAGAAACACATGCCCGTCGTATTCGACGATCAGGATGTTGCGGTCGGTGCCGACGCCGGGGTCGACGATCGCGATGTGCACGGTTCCTTGCGGGAAGTACTGGTAGGAACGGCTGATCCAGAAGCCGGCCTCAGGTGGCCAGTGCGCAGGGATGTCGTGGGCGAGGTCGATGACGGTTGCCTCGCGGAAGCGCTTCAGGATGACGCCGGTCATGACGGCAGCGAACGGCCCCTTGTGACCGAAATCGGTGGTCATCGTGATGACGCCCGAGGCCTGCCAGTTGGTCATCTTTTTCGACGGTGTTTCACCTGGACAGGCGAATGTAGCGGTCGAGATGATAGTCGGCGTTGCCGAACAAGAGGTCGATGGCCGTCATGCGTTTGAAGTAGTGAGCGATGTCGAGTTCCCAGGTCATGCCCATGCCGCCGTGGATCTGCACGGCTTCCCGCGCGACATAGATACCTGCGGTGCCGATCTGGTATTTCATGGCGCTGATGGCGCGCTGTGCCTCCGGGCTCTCGACTTCGTTGACCATGACTGCCCACATCAGGAGCGACTGGCTCTGTTCGCAGGCCATCAAAGAGTCCACCATTCGATGCTGTAACGCCTGGAAGCTGCCGATAGGTACACCGAACTGCACGCGTTGTTTCGAATACTCAACGGTCTTTTCGTGCATCGTGCGCATGATGCCCAAAGCTTCTGCGCAGACGGCAAGTGTTGCCTCGTCTATGACGGCCTGTAGCGTTGCAAATCCCTTGCCGATTTCGCCAAGCACCGCCGTTGCATCGGCCTGAACGTCGTTTAGTCTGATCTCAGCTGCCTGGTGGGCGTCGACCGTCGGAAAACTTCGGCGTTTGATGCCGGTCGAGTCTGCTGCAATGGCAAATAGCGTGATGCCATCCTCATCCGCTGGTTCACCCGATGTTCTCGCAGGAATGATCAGCAGTTCCGCGTTGCCGCCGTTTAATACGCAAGTCTTCGAACCATTCAGCAGAAATCCTTTCCCGTTCTGTTTTGCCGTAGTTTTGATGTCGGCGATGTTGAATCGTGATTGCGGTTCCGCAAACGCCAGACCCGCTTGCAGGTTTCCCTCGATCAACGGTGCAAGCCACTCGGCTTTTTGCTCCTTGCTCGCCGCGCGCCGCAGTGAGCCGCCGGCAAGAACGATATTCGCGAGATAGGGTTCGACAACCAGGCCGCGGCCAAACTGCTCCATCATCAGCATCAACTCGACCGGCCCGCCGCCGAGCCCGCCATCTTCCTCGGCGAACGGGATCGCGGTCCAGCCCAGTTCTGCGTAGACCTTCCAGAAATCTTTGCTGTAACCGTCCTCGCTCTCGGCGATTTTTTGTCGCCGCTCGAAATCATAATCGTTGTCTATGAACCTCGAGACGCTGTCGGCGAGCATCGATTGTTCTTCGCTGATCGAAAAATCCATGCCGTTGTCCTAAAGGCCGAGCACGTGCTTGGCGATGATGTTTCTCTGGATCTCGTTGGAGCCGGCGTAAATCGTTGCCTTTCGATTGTTGAAATACTGCAGCGACGATTTTGTTTCTTCGCCGTAACCCACGCGCTCTTCGTCGGGAAAGTCGACTGCGTATTGTTCCGGCACGTAGGGCAGGGCGTAGTAACCGGCTGCTTCGAGAAACAGGGCATCGAGTGCCTGCTGGACTTCACTGCCCTTGATTTTGAGGATCGACGATTCGGGTCCCGGTGCTTTGCCGGTCGCAACGGCGGCCAGCGTGCGCAGGTTGGTGTACTCGAGCGCCTGCATCTCGATTTCCGTTGCAGCGACCTTGCGTGCGAAATTCAGGTCGTCCAGGAGGGGGGCGGCGCCATGAATGGATTGAGATGCTTTCTCCTTCAATTTATTGAGGCGATACCTGGATCTCGACACGCCGGCATTACCGGTGCGTTCGTGCTGCAGCAATACCTTGCCGTAGGACCAGCCTGCGCCTTCCTCGCCGACCAGGTTCTCGACCGGCACCCTGACATTGTCGAAGTGGACCTCATTGACCTCGCGATCGCCTTCGATCGTGATGATCGGTTTGACCGTGACGCCGGGCGAGCTCATGTCGATGAGCAGGAAACTGATGCCTTCCTGGCGCCTCGCGACATCGGTACTCGTGCGCACGAGGCAGAAGATCCAGTCGGCGAGGTGCCCCCACGTGGTCCAGGTCTTGGTGCCGTTAACGATGTAATGGTCGCCGTCGCGTTCGGCTTTGGTCTTGAGCGATGCAAGATCGGAACCGGATCCCGGCTCGGAATATCCCTGACACCACCAGACATTGCTCTCGAGTATGTCGGGCAGGAAACGCTTTTTTTGTTCCTCGGAGCCGAACGTATAGATGACCGGGCCAACCATTGACACGCCGAATGGCACGACTGTCGGTGCATTCACCGCGGCCATCTCGTTCGCGAAGATATATTTCTGGGTCGGCGTCCAGCCGGTGCCGCCGTATTCAACCGGCCAGTTGACGGCGAACCAGCCCTGCTCATTGAGAGTCTTTTGCCAGCGAATGATGTCCTCGCGCGACAGGGAGATGCCCTTGTCCTGTTTCTCGCGTATGTCCGCGGGATACTTTTCCGCAAAAAACGTCCTGACTTGGTCGCGAAATGCCTTTTCTTCGGCTGTAAGATTTACGTTCATATCTTATGCACGGTATCTCGGTGTGTGACGACCGTCCGCCGTACTTGTTCAGTTCACCTGCAGTGAGGTTAACATCCCCGCAAGCGTGGCGGGGCTTGGCTGCGCGAAAAAGGCGGGCAGCAGTATAGCGGCGGATATTGTGGCGTACCAGATTGCGGCAGCAATACGAGAAACTGCGTAGGCAGCGTGCGTTGTCGGGCGTCCGGCGGCATCATGGCGGCCGGGGCGGGCGGCCCGGGGGCGCAGGTGGCGGTGCTGTGGATCTGCCGATGCTGACAGGGAAACCCGGAATCGGGCAGAATGGCGGGATGCCCGGCGAGTCGACAACCATACATAGTGCAGCGACCGAGGTCCGCGATACCTGCGAACGGCCCTTGCAGGACCTCAGGATTTCGCTACTGGATCGCTGCAACTTCCGCTGCCCGTACTGCATGCCGGAGGCGGAATTCGGCGAGGATTACCAGTTCCTGACGCGGCGCCAGATGCTGAGCCACGACGAGATCTTTCGGGTTGCGGCGATCGCTGTCGGCCTCGGCGTGAGCAAGCTCAGGCTCACCGGCGGCGAACCGTTGCTGGACAAGAAGGTGGCGAGTTTGATCGCCAAGCTGAGCACCCTCGACGGCGTCGACGACCTGGCGTTGACGACCAATGGCGTGCTGCTCGCACCCGTCGCACAGTCGCTCGCGGATGCGGGCCTGCACCGGGTAACGATCAGCCTCGACAGCCTGGACGAAGAAATATTCCGGCGCATGAGCGGCAACCGCGGCGAATTGTCGAAGGTGCTCGAGGGCATCACGGCGGCCGAAAGAGCCGGCCTGACGCCGATCAAGATCAACGTCGTCGTGCAACGCGGTGTCAACGATTACACCGTGCTGGACGTTCTCGAACACTTCCGCGGCAGTGGGCACATCGTGCGGCTGATCGAGTTCATGGACGTCGGCAACCGCAACGGCTGGTCCATTGATCAGGTCGTGCCGTCGCGCGACCTGGTGAAAATGATTCACGCCAGGTGGCCGCTGCGGGCCGTCGGCCGCAATTATCCCGGCGAGGTTGCGAGCCGCTACAAGTACCTCGACGGCGAGGGCGAAGTCGGCTTCATCTCCTCGGTGACGGAGCCGTTCTGCGGTGCCTGCAGCAGGGCGCGGCTGTCGGCGGACGGGACGCTATATACCTGCCTGTTTGCGACCAACGGCACGAACCTGATGGAGCCTTTGCGGAACGGCGCCAGCGACGCCGAAATCGCGGATATTCTGCGCAGCGTCTGGGTCAAAAGACGCGACCGCTATAGCGAAACGCGCGTGCTGGAACCGCAGGAAAGACCGCTCGTCAGCAAGGTCGAAATGTACCGCATGGGCGGCTAGATGACCGTGAGCAAACTGAGTCACATCGATGCAGGCAATCAGCCGACGATGGTCGATGTCAGTCATAAGACGCCGACTGACCGTACCGCGCATGCGCGGACCATCGTGGAATTCCCGGCCGCCATCGCCAGTCGGTTTTCCGATGGTGATATCAAAACGGCTAAAGGGCCGGTGTTCGCGACGGCGATAGTCGCCGGCATCATGGCGGCCAAACGCACGCACGAGTTGATCCCTTTCTGTCATCCCCTTGGGCTCGACGATTGCAAGATCACGATCGAGCTGGATCGGCAGAAGCGTGCCGTCATCGATTGTCATTGCAAGGTGCATCATCGCACGGGTGTCGAAATGGAGGCGCTTACTGGCGCATCCGTCGCCGCCCTGACCGTCTACGACATGTGCAAGGCGCTGTCGCACGAGATTACGATCAGCGAGACCCGCCTCATTTCCAAGACCGGCGGCAAGGAGGACTATCACGATGCCGGCGCCTGAGAAAATCTGGGGGCTGGTGCTCGCCGGCGGCAAGAGCACACGTATGGGCAGCGACAAGGCGCTGTTGAAACAGAACGGCGAGACCCAGCTCAGTCGCGCCGTGCATTTGCTCGAAGCCCACGTCGATCGCGTGCTGGTGTCGACGCGCCCGGATCAGGCCGGCGAAGCCGAGCGGGCCAGATTCGAACGCATCGTCGACCGTTATGATGCGCTCGGCCCGGTCGCGGGCATCCTGTCCGCGCTCGACGCCCACAGGGACGTGAGCTGGTTGGTCCTGGCCTGCGATTTGCCGAATATCGATGATGCGACAATCGCCTTTCTGATAGACAACTGTGACGACAACCGCCCGGTGACGGCCTATGAAAGCGTCGTCGACGGGCTTCCCGAGCCGCTGTGCGCGATTTATCGTCCCGAATCACGGGCGCTGATCTCGGGCTTCGTCGAGAAGGGCATCGTGTGTCCGCGCAAGATGCTGATCGACTCGGACACGCATCTCCTGACGCAGCCGAGCCCCGGCGCGCTACACAACATCAATGCGCCGGAGGACCTCGCGGACACCGGGATCGAGTCAGTGACATGAAAAAGACCATCACCGTTCGGTATTTTGCAAGTTTTCGCGAGCACGCCGGCCGGCGCGAGGAAACGGTATCCATCGATGCCGCAACGGCCGGCGACGTCTTCGAAAGGCTGAAAGATCGCCACGGCTCGGCCGAGCCGCCCGGGCACTGCAAGGTCGCGATCAACGACGAGATGGCCGAATGGAATTCTCCCGTCAACGATGGCGATACGGTGCTGCTGTTCCCCCCCGTGGCCGGAGGCTGAGCGCCGATGCGTATCAGCAAGTCGACGATCAATCCGGAAAAACTGCGCGAATCGTTGCAGGATCACGGCGCCGGCGGTTATGTCGCCTTCGAAGGCTGGATCCGCAACGAGAATGAGGGCCAGGAAGTTTTGCGGCTGGAATACGAGGTATACGAACCACTCGCGATCAAGGAAGGCGCGAAAATCATCGCCGAGGCGAAGCGAAAATTCCCGATATTGCATGCCGACTGCGTGCATCGCGAAGGCCTCCTCGAACTCGGGGATTGTGCCGTTTGGGTCGGCGTGAGCGCGGCGCATCGAGACGAGGCATTCAAGGCCTGCCGTTACATCATCGATGAGGTCAAGCTGCGCCTGCCGATCTGGAAGAAAGAGCACTACGTCAGCGGTGATTCAGGTTGGGTCAATTGCGAGCGTTGTGCCGGGCACGCGCATGCGAACAGGAGATTGATCGCTCAGTAGATCCCGGCCAGGTCTTCCGGACGATCGATATCGAACGCTGCCTCCTCGCAGCTTACCGCCAACACCCGGTCCGGATTCGCATCGATAACCGGCCGCGCGCCACGATCGCCTTGCAATGCAAGCAGTGCATCGAAATCCGCTTTCGGGAAGACGGCGGGCGGGCCCAGCGTGTCCTCGAAGGCACTCGCGACGATCGAATGCGGCGATTCGGTCCAGGTCCTGGCCAGATTCTCGAAGTGCACCGCCCCGATGAGTGGCAGATCGGCCATGGTGAGGATGACCGCATCGGCGCATTCCGCGACGGTGCGGACACCGCAGGCGATAGAACCCGCAATTCCCTGCGCGTAGTCGTCGTTGATCACAAAAAAGCCTCGTAGCGGTTCGCAGGCGGCGGCGACTTGTTGCCAATCCTTGCCGACGACGAGGACCGTCCTGTCGCCACAGACGGCCTCCGCTTTGCGTATCGCGCCGGTGACGAGCGGCAATCCGTCGAACGATTCGAGCTGCTTGGTGCGACCGAATCGGGTGGATGCGCCTGCTGCGAGAACGATGGCGAAGATGGCATTCCGGGGCATCGATTAATTACACTAATTCCTGCAGTGCTTGTATAGCACGACGCTCAATCATCGAAGGCGGCAGAATTTTGGACGGGACATGGGACTGAGAAGCAGCGCCATCGAGCAACCGCACAAGGCGGCAATCGTGATGGCCGAGGATGGCGAGACCATGTCATACCTCGAGCTGTCCGCCCGTGCGGACCAGTATGCCAATCTGTTTCGAAGACTTAATTGTCGTAAAGGTGACGGCATCGCCTTCACGATCGAGAACTGTCCCGAATTCATCGCGATCTGCTTCGGCGCCCTGAGGGCCGGCCTCTATTACACGGCCGTTAGTACTCATCTGTCACCCGCCGAAACGTGCTACGTCGTGGAGGATTGTGGCGCGCGCCTCTACTTAAGCTCGGCAAAATACGCGGCGCGTGCCGAAGACCTGGCCCGGCTGCTGCCCGATGCAACGGGCCTGTATTCGACGGGTGGCGCGATCGATGGCTTCGAGTCGTTGGAAGCACTGGTATCCGCGATGCCGAAGCAAGCCATCGACGACGAGACCAAGGGCCAGGATCTGCTGTACTCCTCGGGCACGACCGGTCGGCCGAAAGGCGTGAAAATCGACCTGACCGGCGATTCGCCCGAAGTGCTGTCGGATTCGGCGCTCGCGGTGGCGAAGCTTTACGGCTTCGGTGCCGATACGGTCTACCTGTCGCCGGCGCCCCTCTATCATGCGGCGCCGCTCCGCTTCAATATGGTGACGCTGCTGCTCGGCGGGACCGCGGTCATCATGCGCGAATTCGACCCGGTCGTCGCGCTCGACTCGATCGAGACATACCGCTGCACGCACTCGCAGTGGGTGCCGACGATGTTCATTCGCATGTTGAAGCTTAACGCCGCGGAGCGGCGAAAATACGACCTGTCCAGTATGAAAGTGGCTATCCACGCGGCGGCGCCATGCCCGGTGGCGGTGAAGGAACGGATGATCGACTGGTGGGGGCCGGTCGTCCACGAGTATTACGCCGGCACGGAAGGCAGTGGCTTTTGTGCCGTCGGCTCACAGGACTGGCTCGAGCACAGGGGAACCGTCGGGCGGCCGTTATATGGCGCCGTACATATCGTCGACGACGACGGGAACGAACTTGGCGCGGGTGAAATCGGCACGATCTACTTCTCCGGCGGCACCGATTTCGAATACCTGAATGACCCGGAAAAAACGCGGACCGCTTACAATGACAAGGGATGGAGCACGCTGGGAGACATCGGGTACCTGGACGAGGATGGCTACCTTTACCTGACCGATCGCAAGGCTTATACGATCATTTCCGGCGGCGTCAACATCTACCCGCAGGAATCCGAGGATGTGCTCGTGATGCATGCGCGCGTCGCCGACGCTGCGGTGTTCGGCATTCCGGATGAAGATATGGGTGAGCAGGTCAAGGCGGTCGTACAACTGATCGATCGGCGGGATGCGGGGCCCGCAATGGCGGCAGAACTCATCGCCTATTGCCGCGCGCATCTGTCGCATTTCAAATGCCCGAGATCGATCGATTTCGTTGACGAACTGCCGCGCCACGCCACGGGAAAACTGTACAAGCGCTTGCTCAAAGACCAGTACATACGCGACGCGAACCGGACATAATCGCCGCCCGGAGCGCTCCCGACTGCAACAAACCTGAGCGTGCGCCTTCCGCATGAATACTGGCCTCGACGGTCGTTCGCCCGCTAAAACGCAACAATCGAGAAGACAAAACTTGCCCTTCGAGGCCCATCTGTGTATTTCTTGCACTGCAACATTCCGAGTTGCAGCCCAAGGGCGCTACCGCATCCACGCAGTCAACGTTATTTTCGGGAGCAAATTTGCACGTATTGAAGTCGATCGAGGACGCGAAGGCGCTGGAGAACGTCGAGGTGGGCGTTTCCGACTGGATCACCGTTGATCAGCAGATGATCAATCGCTTTGCGGAAGCCACCGGCGATCATCAGTGGATCCACGTCGATGAGGAACGGGCGGCGCGCGAGTTACCGGACGGCAAGACGATTGCCCACGGCTACCTGACACTGTCGCTGATCCCGAACCTGACCAACAATTTCGTGCGCATTGAGAACCTTACCCGTGCCATCAACTTTGGTGCCAACAAGGTACGTTTCTATACCGCGGTGCCCGTCGGATCTCGGGTGCGCGCACGGGCCACCGTTCTGCAGGCACGCAAGCGTGGCGGTGCGCTGCAGCTGATTTCCGAAATCAAGGTCGAGGTCGAGGGCGAGCGCAAGCCGGCCTGCATTGCCGAAACGATCGGCATCTATTACTTCGACGAGGAAGACGACGACGCGACTACCGAATCGATTGCGCAAACCGCCTAGCTCATCGCTTGTGTAACCATCCGGGTAGAAAACTGTAAGGATCATCCTTGACGGCCTTGTTGTAATTGACCGTATTTTCTTCGAGCAACTTTTGCATTGAACCGTCTCTGGCGGCATCGAAAAGTTCAGTCGCACCGCCAATGTACTGCCCGCCAATGAATATCTGCGGAATCGTCTTGGAGGTCGTGCGTTCGCGAAGCGCTGCGCGGATATTGCCGCCCTTATTGTCCTGCTGAAATTCGACGGAGTCGAGGTCGATAGAACGATAGGGAATGCCGTACTTCGCAAACATCTTGCGTACTCCCCAGCAAAACTCGCACCATTCGAGGGCGAACATCACCACGGGTTGTTCGGCGTTGTTCGTCGCCGCGTCGACGAATTTCACCGCATCCGGCGGTGCCGCCGCGGGCTCTTCCTCTTCTTCCTGCACAGCGGGCGGGGGCGGCGGCGCGCCGAATCGATAGCCCGGCGTCGAATTGGCGATCTCGATTTCCTCCTCGGTCATGTCGACCGGAATGCCGTCGAACAACGGCGTGCTCAGGTAGCGTTCGCCGGTGTCGGGTAGCATGCAGAGGACATTTGCGCCTCTTGCCGCGTCCTTGCATACCTCGAGCGCCCCCGCGAGCGTCGCGCCGGCAGAAATGCCGACGAATATGCCTTCTGCGGTCGCGAGCGCTTTGGACAGGCGAATCGCGTCGGCGCCGTTTATCGGGATGATCCGGTCGATCAGCTCCATGGCGACCACGTCCTCGGTCAGCTTCGGGATGAAGTCCGGGCTCCATCCCTGCATCAGGTGAGGCCGGAACAATGGGTGGCTGTCGGCGGGCGTGCCGTCGTCGAGTCGCTGTTGGGGAATGCCGCTGCCAAGGATCTGCGAGTTGTCGGGCTCGCAGACGATGATGCCGGTCTCGGGGCTCTCCTTCTTCAGGACCCTTGCGACACCCTTCAGCGTGCCTCCGGTACCGAATCCGGTTACCCAGTAGTCGAGTCGCTCGCCCTCGAATGCCGCAAGGATTTCCGGCGCGGTCGTCCTTGAATGCGCGTCGGCATTCGCCTCGTTCTCGAACTGGCGGGTAAGGAACCAGCCGTGTTTTTCGGCGAGTTCGGTTGCCTTTGCGAGCATGCCGCTGCCTTTCAGCTCTGCCGGCGTCAGCACCACCTTGGCGCCGAGGAAACGCAGCAACTTGCGTCGCTCGACGCTGAAGTTCTCTGCCATTGTCACGACCAGCGGATATCCCCTCTGCGCGCACACCATGGCCAGCCCGATACCAGTATTACCACTGGTCGCCTCTATAACGGTCTGCCCTGGTTTCAATGCACCGGATTTCTCGGCGTCCTCGATAACGCCGAGCGCGAGCCTGTCCTTGACCGAACCCATCGGGTTGAAGGACTCGATCTTGACATAGAGGTTCACGCCCTCCGGCGCGAGCTTGTTGATCCGGACGACGGGCGTATTTCCGATCGTCTCCAGGATGTTTTCGTATCTCTTTTCCATCGTGTGTCGGTCCTGCGGTCGTGAATAACGCGATTGCAAAGTATAATCGGCGGCGCTATGTCGGCAAGTTGTCGCGAAGCGACGCGCACAGATGGCGCCAAGGGTTTACAATTGGCCCGTCCTAAGCATCGATAACAACACCAATATCATAAGGGGTGACCCATGGAAGTAGCCGGAATCTTCGGAGTCCTCATCCTGATTGCCGATATTTACGCGATCCTCAAGATCGCCAAGAGTGCGGCCAGTGACGGCAAGAAAGCGATCTGGATTGCGATCGTTCTCGTCTTGCCGGTTCTGGGCGTTATCCTCTGGTTTCTGTTGGGTCCGGGGAAGCCGAACTGACAGGCATCCCAGACAAAAAAGCGGGCCGGAGCCCGCTTTTTTGTCGCTTCAAATTGTTTCAGAAGTTCTTGCGTAACGTCAGGCCCCAGGTGCGCGGTTCACGCGGATACGCGTTGAGCTTGCCGTCCTGGATCGGCACGTCGAACACCGTTTCGTAGTGCGGTTCGTCCGCCAGGTTTCGTCCCCATGCAGTCAGGCTCGCGTCGATCGCTTCGAAATCGAGGCCTACGCGCAGATTCCAGATATCATACGATCCCCGTAATTTGAGCGGTTCGTTGTTGCCGTCCGTCATCGTATCCGAGTAATAAATGTACTCGGGCCGGATGAACAATCGTGTGTTCTGTCCGACGTAGAAGCCGATCGTGGGTGCGATATAGAAATTGTGCTCGGGAACGCCGGGCACGCGATCGCCGGAGCGGGTGCAGAAAGGCAAGCTCGGATCGGCCTGGCCCGGGTCCGGCTGGCCGGTATGAAACGGCGTCGCCACCCAGCAGGTACCCAGGTTGAAATTCTCGAAATCGGCGGTGGTCCAGGTGTAGGTGGCCTGCAGACTGAAATTATCATTCGCATTCCACCACCACTCCACTTCGGCGCCCTGGGTATCGGCTTCACCCGCGTTCTGCAGATTGAAGCCGAGACCGGTAAAAGCATTGGCCTGCAGATCGTCAATCTGCGTGTCGTGTAACGCGATATTGAGCCGGTATGCCTCGAAATCGGCTTTCATGCCGATCTCGATCGCGTCCGAGGTTTCGGGGCCGAATATCGGACTGGCCAGCACGTTGATGCGGTCCGTATTGGTGCCGCCCGACTTGTACCCCGTGCCGTAGGACACGTAGAACATCGTGGTCTCGTTGGCGAACCACGAGAGCTTGATGGTTCCCGTCACCTGGTCGTCGTCGATCGTCCGGACGAAGTCCGGCTGGGGGGCCGTGACATCGAGCAGGTATTGTCCCCAGCCCGGCGTCCTTATCGGTCCGAATGCCGCGAGCGACGAAGGCGTATACGGGTTATAGGCGCCCGGATTCGCCTGGAACAAGGCCGATTCAGCAGCGATGGCCGCGAGGTCGGGCGGTGCGCCAAGGGCGTTCTCGAGGAATTGCGCACCGAGATCCTTGTCTTCCTTGGTATACCGCAGGCCGACGGTCAGACGAAATGCATCACTGAGGTCAAAATCGAACTGGCCGAAAACCGCCCAGCTCGAGTGGTCCTGCAGCATGATTTCACGAGCGAATCCCCCGTTCACGAAAGGATCCGCTGCCGGCGGAAGCGGACCGGGTCCCATCGGTGGCGGCGGGACGCCCGCGGTCGCCACAGCGATGCCGTCCACGAGGCATGCGAGTCCACCCTGGGCAGAAGTGGGCGGCGGAAAGCCGGGCACAGTCTCGAATAACCGGCAGTCGCCGATGAAAAAGTCGGCGAAACTCGGTCCGAAGCTCAGTATATTATCCGCGTCGAGATCCTGCGTGAAGTAATAGGCACCGGTCACGTAACTGATCCGATCTCCAAACGTACCGGCAAGCCTGAGTTCCTGTGAAAACGAACTCTGTTCGGAAGTATTCAGTTTCCTCAGCATGTTGACGTCACTGAAATCGGCATCGATATCGTCCGTCGTATCGAAGGTTCGAAATGCGGAAATCGACGTCAGCGTCACGTTTTCAAAGTCATAATTGAATTCGAGGGAGAGCCCGCTGTCCTCGTTGGTTGCGCGTGGCAGTTGATTGAGCGCCATGACTCGGTTTTCGAAATCGGCGAGGGTGAACGTCGTACCGCCGAACAGCGTCCGGAGCACGAAGTCGGTTCCCGGAATCGGTGTTCCTCCCGGCCCGGTGCGCCCGAACGCGAAGATATTGTCCTGGCGGGTCAATGCCGCACAGCAAATCTCGTCGATTTCCGAGTAATCCGCGATAACTCGCAGATTCAGTCGGTCGTGCGGCGAGTAGTACAACTGTAAACGCGTGCCCCATCGGTCGATGTCATTGATGATATCGCCGCCGAGGGCGACATCATCGACGTAACCGTCCCGCTGCGCGGTAAAGACCGTCGCCCGAAGCGCCAGCGTGTCCTCGATGAGCGGAATATTGCTGGCCGCACTGAGATTCAGGAGCCCGAGGTCGCCCGCGGTCGCTTCGACAAAGGCGTTCACATCATTGCTTGCCCTGCCGTCGTTCGCCGCAGGCGAAACCGTCAGCATATTGATCGCTCCTGACGGCGTGTTCTTGCCGAACAGGGTACCCTGCGGTCCCCGCAATACCTCGATCTGCTGGATGTCGACGAGGTTCGTAATGACCGAACTCTGGCGCGCGCGGTACACGCCGTCGACATACAGGCCGACCGATGATTCGAGCCCGAAATTCTGCGAGCTGGTGAAAATACCACGAATGCCGAAAGTCGCCTGCGTTGAATTCTGGCTGCGGCCGATCGTCAGCGCGGGTACTTGCTCCTGCAAGGAGTAAACGTCTTCGACACCGGAAATCTCGAGCGCGTCGCCGGTAACCGCGGAAACGGCGACCGCGACATCTTGCAGCGGCTCAGGGCGTTTGGTGGCGGTGACGATGATCTCTTCCAGATAATCCCGCGCTTCCTGAGCCTGAACGACTGGTGATACAGCGCCGGCCGCGACGGCAAGGACGATAAAATTGGTGACGATTCTTGTTGTTTTGGCATCGTCAGATTGGCGACTGATCCGCCAGGATTGGATAGCCATAGCTGCTCCCCTTTATAGATTTCTTACGGGTGACTATCACCGCTCTGCCGTGGTGCGGTTCATGCGTCCGGGGTCACAACAAGCGGCGATGTCGCCCTCCGTGATGCGCGCGAACCGATCCTTGGTCACGGCAATCTTTTTTTGGCGATTCTGACAGAAAGCATAGCACGCCCCGTACGACCCGGGGTCTCCCGGACAAGCAAAAAATCCGCCCGAAAGTCCGGGGCGTTCGGTCGGAAGAGGCGGGCGTGGCAGGCCTCCTCCCAGGCCCCGGTGACGGGTGCGAATCGAGGCTTGCAGTCCGGCAACTTTGCCCGTTTAATGACGCGTCATCGAGGCGTGGCGCGGAACGGGGAGGTCGGTTTATGCGCGGATTGATGATGGACATGCCGCTGCTGATTTCATCAATTCTGCGGCACGCGGACCGGCATTACGGCGAGCGGGAGATCGTTTCAGTCACCGCCGACAATCCATTGCATCGTTATACCTATGCGGACTGCTTTCGGCGCACGCGCCAGCTGGCCAATGCACTCGACGAGCTCGGCCTGAAGCGGGGCGAGCGCATCGCAACGATCGCGTGGAACGATCATCGCCACCTCGAGTGTTACTACGCCATCGGCGGTGCCGGGTATGTCTGCCATACGATCAATCCGCGACTGTTTCCCGATCAGATCGTGTTCATGGTCAACCACGCGGAAGATAAATGGATCTTCACGGATCCGATGTTCGTGCCGCTTCTGGAAAGCATTGTGAAGTCGACGCCGGATGTCAAAGGCTACGTCGTCATGACGAATGCCGAAAACATGCCGGAGACTTCCCTGAAGAATGCGCTTTGCTACGAGTCGCTGATCGAGAAACACGACAGCGAATATGATTGGCCGGAGCTCGACGAGAGTGCGGCGGTCGGATTGTGCTACACCTCGGGAACTACGGGTGACCCGAAGGGTGTGCTGTACAGCCACCGCTCCACGGTCCTGCATGCCTGGGCCGGCATCGCGCCGGACGTCATGAATCTTTCCAATCGCGACTGCGTGCTGCCGGTCGTGCCGTTGTTTCACGTCAACGCCTGGGGCACGCCGTACTCGGCATTGATGGTTGGCGCGAAGCTCGTTTATCCGGGACCCAAAATGGGTGACGGCGAGACGCTGTACGCGCTCCTCGAGTCCGAATCGGTAACGCTGGCGCTCGGCGTGCCGACGGTGTGGCTGGCCTTGCTGCAATACGCGGAAAAAGCCGGCAAGCGACTGAACAAGCTGCAGCGAACGATCATTGGGGGCGCTGCAGTGCCGGAGTCGATGATTCGCGAGTTTCACGAAAAACACGGTGTGACTGTTTGCCAGGGTTGGGGAATGACGGAAATGAGTCCGCTAGGCACGGTCAACACACCGAAAGCGGGCATGGAGAATAGGTCGACGGAAGAGATGTACGCCCTGAAAACCAAGGCGGGGCGCGGCATCTTCGGCTGTGAATTGCGAATCGTCGATGACGAGGGCAGGGAACTACCCTGGGACGGCGTTGCCTACGGTGCCTTGCAGGTCAGGGGCCCCTGGATCTGCAGCGACTATTTCAAACTAAAAGGCAGCGCGGGCGCACACACTGAAGACGGCTGGTTCGATACCGGCGACGTCGCGACCATCGACGAGCAAGGCTATCTCGCGATAACCGACCGAACCAAGGATGTCATCAAGTCGGGTGGCGAGTGGATCAGTTCCATCGAAATCGAAAATACCGCGATCGGGCATCCGGCCGTTGCCGAAGCCGCAGTGATTGGCGTCGCGCATCCGAAATGGACGGAACGCCCGCTGCTCATTGTCATCAAGGCCGAGGGCAAGGACCTGACGAAGGACGAGATGCTCGCCTGGTTTGATGGCAAGATTGCCAAGTGGTGGTATCCCGACGATGTCGTTTTTGTCGACGAAATACCGCATACCGCGACCGGCAAGATAAAAAAAGTCGAATTGCGGAAGCAGTTCGCAAATTATCAGTTGTCAAGCGGTTAATATGTAGCCCCCAGCGGATATCAGGTGCTCAATGGCTGAAGAGCGACGACTATTCGGATTGAGAGCGGTGGTTGCCGGCTCTGCGAGCGGCATCGGCGAGGCAATAGCTCGCACGCTCGTCAAGCACGGTGCCGACGTGCTCGCCGTCGATTCGCCGAATTCCGGTATCGATAGCCAGTTCGAGACGCTGAAGGGCGTCAAAGGGGTGGTCGTCGACCTGCATGCGAGCGACGCAGCGTCGCAAATCGCAGAGGCGGCTAGCTCCGAATTCGGGGATCTCGATATCGTCGTCTGCAATGTCAATCCGCACGTCGACGGGCTCATCAACGATGGCGATGACGAGGCGCTTGATAAATTACTCGAACGAAAGAAACAGATTGTGTCCTGCATTTGTCGGGAATTGTTGCCGTTGATGAAAAATAGTCCGGCGGGCCGCATCGTGATCATGGGATTCGTCAGGAGCATATTTGGGCGTAGCGGTTCACAGAGTTTTGCGAAATCGACTGAATCGATCGCCTCCCTCACAGCCGAACTCGCCTCCGAATCAGGCCCTTTTGGCATCAACGTTAACTACATCCAGCCGGGTGCCGTGATGACGCCGGAAAGCCGCAGGGTATTCAATGCCGATAAGGAACTTCGCGATTTTTGCATTCAGCGATCGGCGGCAAAAAGACTCGGCGAACCGATCGATATCGCAAAGGTTGCGCTTTTCCTGGCCACTGACGACTCGGTATTCGTCAGCGGCACGGGCATCGTCGTCGATGGCGGCGAAGCCGTCGCTTGATATTTCTCCTACAAATTGGCGAGTCGTGGTAGTGGCATAGCCGCGATACATGACGTCTATGCACCCCGTCCTCAACGATCTGATCGAGCTCCTTAAACTCGAGCGCATCGAGGACAATTTCTTTCGCGGTCAAAGCCGCGATATCGGGAGCGCTCAGGTGTTTGGTGGTCAGGTTTTGGGCCAGGCGTTATCGGCGGCACACCACACGGTCGAAGATCGGCGCGCACATTCACTACATGCCTATTTCCTGCGCCGTGGCGACGTAACGGCGCCGATACTCTACGAAGTCGATCGCGCCCGCGATGGCGGCAGTTTCTCCGTACGCCGGGTCGTCGCCGTACAGCACGGGCGGCCGATATTCAATCTCGCCGCATCGTTTCAAGAACCCGAAGTCGGACTCGAGCACCAGGCCGAGATGCCGGACGTCCCGGGGCCTGTCGGCCTGCAGGATCTGACCGAGGTTTCACCCGAGGTTCTCGAAATAATCCCGGAAAAGATGCGGCGTTACCTGACGGACAAGAGACCGTTCGAGTTTCGGCCCGTGCGCCCCATGAATTTCCTGAAGCCAGAGAAACTGCCGCCTGTGAAGTACGTCTGGATCAAGGCAGTCGATCGCTTGCCGGACACGATGAGTCTGCACCAGAACCTGCTTGCCTATGTGTCCGATTACGAATTGCTCGGCACGAGCACGCTGCCACACGGCCTGCCGTTCGTGCAGGGTCGCGTGCAGATGGCGAGTCTGGATCATGCGCTCTGGTTTCATCGGGATGTGCGCGTCGACGAATGGTTGCTTTATTCCTTCGACAGCCCGAATGCCTCGGGCGCGCGAGGTTTCGCGCGCGGCCAGTTTTTCACGCAGGACGGCAGGCTCGTGGCCTCGGCCACGCAAGAAGGACTCGTCAGGGTCGTCAGTGATGACTGGATCAAACGCAATCCGTCGGATCCCAAACATCAGCAATGAGCCCGGGCGCGGACTTCATTCCCGCGCGAATTCGCAAGCTTGCAGTTGTGCAAGAAACCTGTGTGCGTTCTCCACGTAGTGATTGGCAGACCAGGTGTTGTGCCTGATCTCCTCGTCATTCAGTTCGCGCACAATCCGGGCGGGGCTGCCGACGATGAGCACACCGTCCGGATATTCCTTACCTTCAGGGATCAGCGAATTCGCACCGACGATGCAGTTCCGGCCCACCCTCGCATGATTGAGTATGATACTCCCGATGCCGATCAGCGAATTGTCGCCGATCGTGCAGCCATGCAGCATGACCTTGTGCCCCGCGGTGACGCCGTCGCCGATGTCGAGGGGAATGCCAGGATCGGCATGCAGAACGGCGGCATCCTGAATATTGCTGTTGGCGCCAACGACGATCCAGTCGTTGTCGCCGCGCAGTACGGCATTGAACCAGACACTCGCATTTGCTTTGAGCCTGACGTTGCCGATGATTGTCGCGTTATCGGCAATGAACTGGCCATCGCCGTCCAGTACCGGAGTGCGATCCTCTAGACTGTAAATCAACCCGCTTTCGCCTGATTGGCCACCGCAGCCGCGGCCGCCGCGACCGCTTCGGGATCGCCCATGAATTCGCTTGATAATGGTCTGAGATCGTCATCGAGTTCATAGGCGAGCGGAATGCCCGTCGGAATGTTGAATCCGGTGATCTCGTCGTCCGGGACATCGTCGAGCATCTTGACGAGGGCACGCAGGCTGTTGCCATGGGCCGCAATCAATACGTTTTTGTCTTTCCTGAGCTGCGGGGCGATCAGTTCCTCCCAGCAGGGTTTCACCCGCTCCAAGGTCGATGCCAGTGATTCCGTCCCGGGCAGGTTCGAAATGCCCGCATATCGCGGATCTTTCGTCGGGTGACGAGGATCGTCCGCCTCGAGTGCCGGCGGTGGTGTCGCGTAGCTGCGCCGCCAGATGTGGACCTGCTCGTCACCGTATTTGGCAGCGGTCTCCGCTTTATTGAGTCCCTGCAGCGCCCCGTAGTGCCGCTCATTGAGCCGCCAGTCTCGTATCACCGGAATCCACATCCGGTCCATCTCGTCCAGCATGATCCACAAGGTACGAATAGCGCGTTTCAGTACCGAGGTAAAAGCGATGTCGAATTCATAATCAAGGCCAGCAAGAAGTCGGCCCGCGTCCCTGGCTTCCTGAATACCTTTCTCGGTCAGGTCGACATCGGTCCAGCCCGTAAACAGATTTTTTAGATTCCAGTCGCTTTGCCCGTGACGGACAAGCATGAGTTTTCCCGCCATTTGTGCTCCGTCTCTAATGATGCGTGACTGACAGCTTGCGTAGTTCCTGTGCCGCCACTGACAAGGTCGCAAAATCGATGTCATCTCTCAAGCGCATTTCTGCCAGCATGGCATCGAATTTTCTGACCGCGACGGAATTCTGCTCCATCCAGCGATTGAATATTTCGATTGGTTTGCCGCGGCCATGGCCGTTCAGCAGGTCGATAACGAATTCTCTGCGTATCCGGTAGAAGTCGTCACGCAAATTGCCGCGCGCGATTGCCTGCCAGCGCCCTTGGACCTCTAGGTTTTCGACGCAACGATTCATCCATATGATGCCCAGACGGTCGCTCAATTCCGCGTACATCTCCGCGGTCTCCACGCCGTCTTTCTTGTGTATATTCGCAAGATCGGCAATATCGAGTGCGCCGCGGCTCAGCAGCAACGCAGCCATTTGCCGTGCCAGTTTTTCCGGCACGCCGCTCTGGATGTACCCTTGCGAGGCACTTTTCTGCCGCTCCTTGCCGGCGCCGGCGACGATGCTGGATGCACGGGCATAGATCGTCGCCATATTGCTCTTGAGATGATCGACCGCAGCAACGATGTCGAGATCGTCTCCGTATCTTTCGATCAGCCAGTAGGAGGCGTGCCGCAGGATGCGGCTCACGTCGAACATCATTTCCTGCTGGAGTGACGCCGGGATCTTGTTATCCAAGGCTTCGATCGCGTGCCAGATTTCGCGCGCCTGGCAGACCTCGCGGGCAACGACATACGCGCGGGCGATCGTGACTATGTCGGTGCCCGTGTCCACTTGCATACGTTTGACGAATGCCGGCCCCATGCGGTTCACGATGTTGTTGGCGATCAGCGTCGCCAGGATTTGCCGACTCAGTCGGTGTCCCGGTATCAGTTCCGAAAAACGCCGGCGCAGCATCGGCGGGAAGTATCGCTGCGGATCCGTCGTGAGAAAATCGTCGAGTGCCTGGTCGGAATTTTGCAACCCGTTGTACAGGTCGATCTTGGCATAACTCAGTATGACCGCCAGTTCCGGGCGCGTCAGCCCCTGTTTCCTTTGCCGCCGCTCTTCGATTTCAACCTCGTCGGGGAGAAATTCAAGGTTGCGATCCAAAAGACCGGTCTTCTCGAGATTCGTAATGAGACGCGCGGTTTCGTCGAGCCGTTCCCTGGCCTGGGCCTCCATCATGCTGATCGATTGCGTTTGCAGGTAATTGTTCCGCAGGACGAATTTCGCGACTTCATCGGTCATTTCCTCGAGCAGCTTGTTACGTTGCTTGCGGGTGATTCGGCCCGTTTTCTCTGCGGCGCCCAACAATATCTTGATATTGACTTCGCGGTCGGAACTGTCGACGCCGGCCGAATTATCGATGAAATCCGTATTGAGCTGGCCGCCATTCAGGCTGTACTCGATTCTGGCACGCTGCGTGAGGCCTAAATTGCCGCCTTCGCCGACGACCTTGCAGCGCAGCTGATTGGCGTTGATACGGACAACGTCGTTACCGCGGTCGCCGACGTCGGTGTTGCTTTCGGTGCTCGCCTTGACGTATGTACCGATGCCGCCATTCCACAGGAGGTCCACCTGCATGGACAGTATGGCGCGAATCAGATCATTCGGTCGCAACGAAGTCTCGGCCGTGCCCAGCAGGGCTCTTGCCTCTGCGCTCAGCTTGATATGCTTGGCTTCGCGCGGAAAGACGCCGCCACCCTTTGATATCAGTTCCTCTTTGTAATCCGCCCAGGTCGATCTCGGCATACGAAAGAGACGCCGGCGCTCCTTGTAACTCGCAGCGATGTCGGGGTCGGGGTCCAGGAATATGTGCATGTGGTTGAATGCGGCGACCAACTTTATCTTGCGCGAAAGCAGCATGCCGTTGCCGAACACGTCTCCGCCCATATCGCCGATACCGGCGACCGTGAACGGCTCGGACTGTATGTCCACACCTCTTTCACGGAAATGCCGCTTCACGGCTTCCCATGCACCACGGGCAGTGATTCCCATCTTCTTGTGGTCGTAGCCCGCTGATCCGCCGGAGGCGAACGCGTCGTCGAGCCAGAATCCGTATTCTGCGGACAAACTGTTGGCGATATCGGAAAACGTGGCTGTCCCCTTGTCGGCTGCGACGACGAGATAGGGGTCTTCGCCATCGCGACGGACGACGTCAGGCGGGGCTTCGACCTTGTCGCCGACGACGTTGTCGGTCAGATCCAAAAGGCCGGAGATGAACAGCTTGTAACAAGCGATGCCCTCTTGCATGATCGCTTCACGATCGCCCGAAGGCAGTCGCTTTGGCACGAAACCGCCCTTGGCGCCTGTCGGAACGATCACGGTATTTTTTACGACCTGTGCTTTCATGAGTCCCAGGACTTCGGTACGGAAATCATCGCGCCTGTCCGACCAGCGAATACCGCCGCGCGCGATTTCGCCTGCGCGCAAGTGCACACCCTCGACGCGCGGCGAATACACAAATATCTCGTATTTCGGTTTTGGAAGGGGAACTTCCGGCAATTGACCGGGATCGAGCTTGATCGAAATGTAGGGCTTGTGCTTGCCGTTCGCATCGTTCTGGAAATAGTTTGTGCGGAGGGTCGCACTGATAGCACCGAAAAATGCGGTAAGAATTCTGTCTTCGTCGAGACTCTCGGCACGCGTGATGCCCCGCGCAATGGTTGCGTGGCATGCTTCGAGTTCGAGACTGCGCTTTTTTATCGGTAACTTGGGGTCAAATTGCAATTCGAATAGACGCACCAGTTTACACGCAATATCTGAATGTGCAGCGAGCACCTCTTCCATGCGCATCTGACTGAATGGAATGCCGAGCTGCAAGATATATTTGGCGTAGCATCTAATTAGCGACGCCTGTCGTGCATCGAGTCCTGCTTCCAGGATCAACTCGTTGAAGTTGTCGCTCTCCACCTCGCCAGTCAGCGACTGGCGGAAGCCCTCCTGGAAGCGCATCGCCGCCGGCTCGATATCGAGTTCTTCGGCATGCTCGTACTGAAGTTCGAAGTCCTGGATCCAGAACAGTCTTCCGTTCCTGAGCAAGACCTTGTAGGGGCGCTCGGTGTAAACATCAGTACCGAGATCTTCGAGTAACGGCAAGACGCCAGAGAGCGTCAGTGGCTCGTCCCTTTGAAACGTACGAAAGTGCAGGCGATCCTCCGGCGTGCCTTCCGGGCGATGCAACAGCAACCAGTTAGCGTGCTCGCCCTTCAGCAGGCCGTCGATGCGTTTGACGTCGAGACAGGCGATCCGCGGTGTCGTATCCGTCTGGTAAGCGGGCCGAAAACTCTGCCCGTACTCGCGAAACAACGCAAACCCTTCATCGTGCCCGAATTTGTCGATCAGCTGGTCGCGCAGTCTGTCCTGCCATGTAACGACCGCTTCGGCAATTCGTTTTTCGATTACATCGATATCGAACCGCGACTTATCGCGTGCAGCCAGCCGGACAATCGTATGCATGCGGGCCAGCGGCGCATCCACGATTTGCACGCTCGTATCGATGGCAATGCCACCGAAGTCTCGGAGCAGGATTTCTTCGACCCGGTGACGCACCGCCGTCGTGTACTGCTCGCGCGGAATGTAGATAATGCAAGAGAAAAACCGGCGAAATGGGTCCCGTCGCAGGAACAGCTTGACCCGCTTTCGCTCCTGCAGGTTCAGGATGCCGCCGGTAATGCGAACGAGCTCTTTCACCGAGCCCTGGAAAAGTTCGTCGCGTGGAAAAGCATCGAGGATATGCGTCAGCGACTTTCCGCGATGCCCGGCCGGATCGAGTTTCATTTTCTGCAGTACTCGTTGCACCTTGAGGCGGAGCAAGGGGATATTGCGCGGACTTTCACTATAGGCGATGGAAGTGAATAACCCGATGAATCGCATTTCACCGGTCGGCTCTCCCTCATCGTCGTAGGTTTTGACGCCGACGTAATCGAGGTAACTGTGGCGATGAACCGTCGATCGCGAATTCGCCTTCGTAATGATCAACGGATCCTTGGAGTGCGTGTAGCGAATCATTTCCTTGGTTAGCTCCACCGCACGACTGCCGCGTTCATCCTTTGACAATACGCCGAGGCCGCTTCCAGGAATGGCTGTCAGATAGAGCTTCTCGCCTCGATTGCGGAGCTTGTATTCGCGGTAACCGAGGAAAGTAAAATGATCGTCCGCCAGCCAGCGCAACAAAGCGTCGCTTTCCATGCGCAGCGCGGCGTCAGACGGTGCGCGTCCGAGTGATAATGCCGCCTCGAGTATCTTGTCGCGCATCTTGCGCCAGTCACGTACGGCAACACGCACGTCAGCCAGCACCTTGATAATTTCGTGTTCAAGTAAATCGAGGCTGTGCTCGTCGGCCTCGCGATCGACCACGAAACGTACATATGACTCGGCTTTGCCTTTTTCGCTGCTCGGCTCGTCGATGCTGATCAGTCGTCCACGTGAATCGCGGCTGACCCTGAAGATCGGGTGTACGGTCATGTGAATTGCGAGACCGTGACGATGGATTGCTGCGGATACCGAATCGACCAGAAACGGCATGTCGTCGTTCACCATTTCGATAATCGTGTACGCCGATTGGTAACCGTGCTGTTTCTCGGATGGATTGAAAATGCGAAGTTTTGGCGTGCCCCACTTGCGAATTTTGGCGAATTCGAGGTGCGCCAACGCGGCTTTGCCCATGATCTCGGGCGAGCGGCCCACCATGTCTTCGTAGGGTACGGCGCTGAAGTATTTCCGCAGGTAGCTGTTGATTTCCTTACCGCTGCTCAGCGTATTCGATGCGGGTTTAGCCGCAACGATTTCCTCGATCAGGCTCTCGGTTCTGTCGCTGGTGCGACGATGCGGCTGTTTGGACACTGAAAGAAATCCGTCCGAATAGAGCGATCTTGGGTTGAATCTATACCCGTTTACTGCGGCATTTCCAAGTCCTGTATCACAGCTCCGAGAAAGCGGGCCGCTTCGCCGCCTGTAATGCATCGATGATCAAAACTGAGCGATAGCGGAATCCTGCGATGTACCTCGATGCCGCCCATGACGGCGATGACGTCGTGTTGTACTCGGCCGGTTCCAAGGATCCCCACTGTCGGCGGTACCATCAGCGGTGTCGCATAGCGTCCTGCCATCATGCCGAAATTGGAGAGCGTGAAGGTGTAATCGAGCATATCTTGCGGCGCGACAGTGCGTTTTCGCGTCGCCTCCTTGAGGTTATCGACAGCAGCGCGAATGTCACCGATGCTCATCGCCTGGACATTACGTATCACCGGTACGATCAGTCCGTCCTCGGTGTCGACTGCCATCGCAATGTCTACCCGCGATTCCTTTTCGTGAACCATCGAATTCGCGTTGTAGAAGCCGTTCAGCCCGGGCTCTGCGACGCAGCCTGCAACGATCGCGCGCAAAATCCTCGGCGTGATGTCGCGCTTGTTTATCCACTCGTGAATATCGGCGTCGTCAAACAATGTACACAACGCGACTTCGTCGCGAAATGCACTCATGCTCTGCGCCATCACGCGGCGTGGCCCGCGCAACTGATCGGATCTTCCTGCGATGGCGCGCGGCCGGCTCGCCCGCGATTCGACCTTACCCTTGGCCGCATAACTGTCGAGATCCGCGGCCGTGATCTGCCCGTTCCTGCCCGTCGGGATGACGTTGGCGAGATCTATGCCGAGTCTTTTCGCCTGCGTCCGCACCGAAGGCGTCGCGTTTACGCGTCCCTTTTTCTGCCGATGGCGGCCACCGGCGATGGCCGTCTCCTCGATGAGCTCGCCGCCGGTCGGCACCGAGCCCACGACGGTCGCGGCGTCACTCGCGCGCTCCGTGGTGGCGCGCCCCGGCGCCGCGCCCGTAGCATCCGCGAACTCGACCAGCGGCGCGCCGGTCGCGACGACGTCTCCCTCCTTGGCATACAGTTTTTCGATCACGCCCGTATATGGTGACGGGACTTCTACGACTGCTTTGGCCGTCTCGACGGACACGAGCAGGTCATCTGTCTTTACCGCGTCTCCTTCAGCGACATGCCAGGTAACGATCTCCGCTTCCGGCAATCCCTCGCCGAGATCGGGAAGATTGAATGTCGTCATCTGCCGGCTTCCTGAGTTTTCCTAGTCATTCATCGTTGCCCCAATCGCGTCCGTTATCTTCCTTACGCTCGGCATGTAGTCCATTTCCCTGCGGAACAACGGCATCACCACATCATAGCCCGTCACGCGGCGTATCGGCCCTTTCAGATCGTACATGCCTTTGTCCGCCACAATCGCGGCAATCTCGGCGCCGACGCCACAAGTGCGGGCCGCCTCGTGAACGATCACCAGCCGGCCGGTCTTTTCGACGGACTCCAGAATGGTCGGGTAATCGATCGGACTGATCGTGGCAAGATCGATGACCTCGCAGCTGACGCCGTTTCTTGCCATCTGATCGGCCGCTTTCATCGTTTCGAAAATCATGGCGCCCCAGGTGACG
>JBFHXJ010000010.1:0-59168 GCA_041598995.1 Woeseiaceae bacterium
CTAACTTAGTAAATTACAAGGAGCCGCAAGTGGATGTTTGTTCTGTCATTAAGGCGCGATTGCGGGAGCTGGGGCTCGAGCAGCAAGATCTGGCCGCCGCTGCCGAGGTGACAGAATCCTACATATCCCAGCTGTTGACCCGGAAGAAGTTGCCGCCAGCACCGGATCGGACGGATATCTACGAGAAGATGGGCAAATTCCTGCGGCTATCGAACGGCGGGCTGGCAAAGCTGGCTCGAGCGCAGCGGATGGACGCGCTCAGACGTGATTATGAGGAGCCGCAAGGTGCGCTGTTGAAAGAGACTCGGGAACTGGTACTGCAAAGGTGCGCTCCGGCCCGTCAGCAGCAGGTGCGGGCGATTTTCGAGAGGCAGCCGTTCGGCGAACTCGAGCAGCTCATTACGCAAAAGCTGCTCGACGTTATCAGCCAGGTCGCGCGCGCCGAGCTGGAGAACGAAGACTGGCTCCGTGAGGTCGCGAAGCTCAGCGGCAAGTCCTACACGCAAATGCGAGTCGTCATCCTGGAGTTCCTCGATACCGATATCTTCAATATCTCGAGCGCCGACCACATTTCTTTTCTCAGCCCGCTGCTGGCGCGCTGGGATATCGACCTGTCGACTTTCGATATTGAGATAGTGCTCAACGAAAGACTCGTGCCGGGGGAACCGAAAAGATTTGCCTTCGTCGAGACAGAGGTTGACACCACTGATGAGGATGAGCCGGGGTTCACGGCATTCCTGGAGGACGAAACGCTTAGCGGTGATATTTCGGGCGAGGAACTCGAGTTTTTGAGAAAGCTGCGGTTTAAGGGCAAGCGACCAACTGCGCTCTATTATTACAGGGCCTTGCAGAACTTAAGGGACCCGTTGCATTTTCAAGCCGTGCAGAAATGACCGGAAATGTGTTCCGAGTCGCCTGCCGGGTTATGGAGTCAGCCCCCGTAATTTACCGAATACGCTACAACAGCAGCAAACTTGCAATCTCTTCTCTACGCCCTTAAGAATCGTTTAGAATCGCTGTAGCCTCACTATTAGCCTCACCCGGCTATCGAGAGGCCGTAACTTCCTGATATGCGGGTGTAGTTCAATGGTAGAACATCAGCTTCCCAATCGGAGTCGCTGAGTTGGTCATTGCAGTAATCGCTTGATTCCCATGGTCCTGTGGCCACCGGTTTCAAGGAGCTAGATCACCCGAAAGTTACCAACTGATTCCACCGCACTTTCCGAGCATCCTCAGTTTTAGCCCCTCTCTTTTCTGTTGGTCATTTCGGAAGCGAATTCGGAGTGACGCTTGTTCGTCCAAATTTCGGACTGCTGCGAACTGAATTTCGACTAGAATGAGATGCCGGGAGCAGAGTCGGCACTTGCGGCGGCGAATGCGATATCTGTCGCACCCCTAACCGCCGTGTGATGTTTATCTGAAAATGGGTCTGATCTCCGAACTTAGGCGGCGTAATGTCTTGCGCATGGCGGCGCTGTATATAGTGGTCGCTTGGCTGATCATGCAAGTCGCCGAGGTTTTCTTTACTCTTGGTGATCTGCCTGGCTGGACCGGGCGCGCTCTGCTGGTGGTTCTCGGCATCGGCTTTCCGATTGCACTCATCGTTTCCTGGATCTACGAACTTACTCCCGAAGGAATCAGCATAGATCGGGATCCCAGATTGGGTGAATCCCGCTCAAGAATGGTGGGCCGACGACTCGATTTCATCGTTATCTCGTTGTTGAGCGCCGCGCTCCTCGTATTTGCGGCTGATAAATGGTGGCCGCGAGGGTCAACTGTGCGCTCCATTGCCGTCTTGCCATTTACCAACATGAGCCAAGACCCGGATAAGGAGTACTTTTCAGACGGCATTTCCGAGGAACTTCTTGGAGTCTTGGCAGGCATCCCGGAATTACGCGTGATTTCGCGCACCTCTGCTTTCTCTTTCAAGGGCACGCGCACCAAATCGGCCGATATCGCACAGGCATTGAATGTTGCTCATATCCTGGACGGATCCGTTCGGATGTTTGGCGACCGCGTGCGAATAACGGCACAACTAATCGACGCACGCACAGATACGCAGCTGTGGACGGAAACATTTGATCGCAAGTTCGGGGACATCTTCGCCATCCAGGATGAGATCGCGACGGCCGTTATGAGGGAGCTGGAAATTCGGCTTGGCGAACCCAAATTCCGAGTGCGAATAACCAGCCCCGAGGCTTACGAGATATACCTGCGCGGAGTATACCTGGCACAAAGAGGGACGCCCGAGTCCCTGCAAGAAGCCAATGCACTCTTCAAAGAAGTACTCGCAATCGATCCTGACTATGCCCCTGCGTGGGATGAACTTGCAAACAATTATGTTTGGCTCGCCGGTTTCGGATTCATGCCATTTGAACGAGGGTTCGGGCTGGCCAGGGAAGCGATCGAAAAAGCGATTGCGATCGATCCGAAACTGGCGCACCCACACGCCTTGCGCGGAAGAATGGCCTTAGGAATCGACTATGACCTCCCTGCTGCCGCCCGACACTACCAGCGAGCGCTGGAACTCGACGCGATGCACGACGATGTTATCCGCGGTACCGCTGTACTTCTGATCAGTCTTGGTCAGATCGACAAGGCGATGGCCTTCAATGAGTTTGCTGTTGAGCGTGACCCTGTCAACCCCATTAGCTACTCGAACCTAGGTCAGGGCTATCTTTTTGCTGGGCGCTGGGATGATGCGATCGCGGCCTGTCGCAAAGGCCTGGTCCTATCGCCAACTTTGGTTTTCGCTCGATATTGCGCCGGTGAAGCCCTGCTATTTCGTGGGGACGCAGCACTTGCCGTCAAAGAGTTCGAGCAGGAATCTCTCGAAAGCATGAAACTCGTCGGCCTGACGATGGCCTATCATGCATTGGGTAATGCGCGAGTATCTGACGCCGCAATGACCGACTTGGTTAATAAATTTGGCGACAGCTGGGCGGCACAGATTGCCTATGCGTACGACTTTCGCAACGATGTCGATAAAGCACTCGAGTGGCTTGATAAAGCGGTAGAGTACAAGGACCCGGGCGTTACCTCGATTTTACTCGGGACTCTGTATTTTCCCAACAGCCGCATGGATCCTCGCTGGGAGCCTTTCCTGAGTTCAATTGGCTTTTCATCAAAACAGTTGGCCGCGATTGAGTTCGACGTAACCGTGCCCACATGGAGTCGCGCGGCGTTCGTGAATCGAGGCCGATAACGTCGGAGGGATTGGCGGCTGGTCGACGGCAGCGCAGGTCTACTTAAACAGGCATGACTTCTACAGGCCTAGAAGCGTTAATTTTTTCTCAGTACGCCTCAGAATCGCTTAGAATAGAATTACTCTCACTTCATCTGCTCAGCCATAGCCGAGCGAGGCGTAACTTCCCGATATGCGGGTGTAGTTCAATGGTAGAACATCAGCTTCCCAATCGGAGTCGCTGAGTTGGGCACATCAATAACTACTTGATTTCCGTGGTCCTGTGACCACCGATTTCAACGAGTTATTTCACCCAAAAGTAACCAACTGATTCCAGCAGGCTTTCTGAGTATGCTCAGTTTTGCTCTCACTTCTTGAGTGGTTGAACTGCAGTTCTGAATGACCGTTATTGCGATGTAAGAGCCATCAACCGCCGGCGTGCATCAATCGCCAGCGGGTCATCAGTGGGTTCAGGTCGCAGCGTCAAGAAAGCCCGGTATCCCTTAACCGCAGGTGTCCTCATGTCAATTGCCTCGTTAGCCCTGGCTTTCCAATACGCCAACGTGGTGGTATAACGCCAGGTCGGCATGTCGTCTAGGAACAACGAACTTGCCTCTGCAATTCGGGTTTCGCACAATGCGAATTGCGACAGCGCCTCCGCGGGGTAGCCTGCCTCCAGATAAATAATGCCGAGATGGAAGCGTCCGACCCACAAGTCGGTGAGGTCGATCGATTTCTTCACCAAGTCGATGGCCGCCACATCATCTCCCTCTGCCATCGCAAGAATGCCCTCGATCAGCTTGCCGTATGCCCGAGGGTAAGGCTGCAAATCGCCGCCCAATTCATGGGCAATTTCTGCAGCAATATTCGCTTGCCTGAGCTGTATTAGCAGGAGGGCCGCGGGGAACAGGATCCGTTCGGCACGCGATTGCTCCAGCGCTTGTTTGATCGCCTCCTGGGCTGAATCGGGTGATCCTTTCATGGTCAGGATTGATGCCAGCGTGATTGCCTTGCGAGCAAGACGGTGGGGCATGCCAGCTTCACTGTCGCGACCAATACCGTCTATCAACAACGTCCTGGCTTCTTCGAATTTGCCGATGTAGATCGCCGTGTCGGCGAGGCCCTCAGTCGCTAGCGATTCCCCCGAGACGTTGGTCTCCGCCATTTTGTTGTATGGTGATGCGATTCTAGATCCATCTGCCCAGGCCATTGGCAGCCTTAACATCGACCATCTGGTACACGCCGATGGTGGGACATACGAAACCAGATATTCAGCGTCCGATCGAGTCGGGCCATGCACGGTGCTGTGCGCCGACAGGTATTCATCGATCTCTTCGCTACGCACTCAGGATTCGTTTAGATTCGCTGTAGCCTCGTTCCTGGCCTCGTCCGGCTGAGCACAAGTCGTCACTCTTTTACTGAACGGAATCCGGTGCGGCTATTAACGACTTCTCGACAATATCCCTGACGAACTTCAGGATTTGCTTTGACGTGTAAAATCTCGCCGGCTCGAGTTGACCTTCGTTCGTGGTACCGATGACCTGTCCGTCGGGGCCAAAGAATATAGCGACGGGAATGCCGCGCCGCAGGTCGACGCCGAGATCGGTCGCGAGTCCCACGTTGGTGTTGAATTTGCCAACATTAACGTTTACGAAGTCGAAGGTCTCTGCCGTGAATGCCTGGACCTCAGGGCTGCGCAGGTGGCGGAATAGGGTGCGGCAGTCGAGGCACCAGTTGGCGCCAAACGTGACCATCAGGAATTTTTTATCTTCGAGTGCTTGCTGCCTTGCAGATGCAACAGTGGTCGAAGCATCGGCATCATTCTTGTAGGGCAGGTCGAACGTGTTTAACGCGGCGTCCGGAGCCTGGTAGGCAAACAGGTCGTCCGTCAACTCATGGTTTTCTTGTTCCAAGTCGGCAATCAGCTGAAACTGCTTGTCGAGGTCTTGCTGGCTTATCACGGCAAAACCGCTCAAGCGGAGCACAGCCATGCAAACGACCACGCCCACGACGACGCCAACAACAAATGAGAGTCTCGCGCGGTGCTTAGCGAAAATACTCACTGGTCAACCCACATAATTCCCAAACTCAAACCTGAAATCAAGGACTTACAGCCACTCCAATTGCGATTGCGCAACCCATATGTTACTTACTTGCTCGCGTCGGGAATAGGTGCCCGTGGGAGACCAGGAAATGAAGACTCGTGCCGTACTTCTTGCATCATTGGCTACCATTGTCATCGCTGGCAATGCACTCGCGTGCGGCGATAGCCTGTACAGGGTCGGCAAGGGAGTTTCTTACCGCGTATATACAGCACCGCTGCCGGGAAGTGTCCTCGTTTATGGCGAGGGCGCGGGCGCCGAACAACTGGCGCAGGAACTGGCTCGTTCGGGTCACGGCGTGCGACTCATCAGCAACGACGAAGAATTGCGGACCGAGATAGGGTCGGGCGCTTATGATGTAGTCATCGCCGCCTATAGCGATCATTCGACCATCAAGTTGACCACTAGTGCCGCCGCAAATGCGCCGGCATTCCTGCCCGTCGCACTGAACTCTGACGAGGAAGCAAAGGCACGCAAGGAGTACGAACGGGTAATGCTGGCTGAGAAGGATGAGATCAAGCATTACCTGAAGGCGATTCATCAAACGCTGAAGCAACGAAGTTGATGCCGCATTAGGGCGTCGATACGGCCGAAGTAGGCGACTTGAAAAGACCTCGGGCCTTTCTTGCTATTCCACTCTTCGCGAGTGTGCTCGTGTTTGCGGTTCCGGCGCACAGCCAGGGGCAACAACGTGGCGACGCCAGCATGCGCCTCGAATACCAGTTCATTCGAACCGGCACCTTTCACTCCCAGAATCAGGAGTTCAGTTACTGGACGACGGATACACAGCTTGCAATGCTGTCCGGCGATTATGCGATCAACGAACGCTGGGCGGTTTTTGCCTCGCTGCCATATGTGCGCAAACGCTTCAACTCCGAGGTGGCGTGGGGCGGTGATCCGCACAACCCCAACGACCCGTATTGGATCGACTTCGTGCCCCCGGACAAACGATTCTGGGACGACGGCGATTATCATGGAGCCTTCCACGACTTTTCCATCGGCGTCAGCTATCGAATCCAGACAGGCCCGTGGACCCTGAGCCCGTATGTCAGCTACGGCGTGCCGGCAAGCGACTACCCGTTCTTCGCCAAGGCAGCCATTGGGCCGAACCTCTGGACCATCCCGGTCGGCATGACGTTCAGTTTCGTGCCGTACTTTTCGGACTGGCACTTTAATGGCAATGTCGCCTACGTGTTTTCGGAGAAACCACTTGATGTAAACGTCGACTACTGGCTGGCTCATTTGTCAGCGGGTTACTGGTTCAAGGCCAACCTTTCGGTCGATGCTTTCCTGACCCTCAAATATGTCCACAGCGGATTGTCGTTGCTGTCCCCGGAGTTCATTAATCCTGACGCCACCTTTCCACCGGTTTACCCGGACGACTTCGACACAGAGAAGTGGTGGCAGCATGATCGCCTGGTTGGCAACCGCAATCTCAACTTCGGTCTCGGTTTCGACTACTTCTTCAGTCCTGAATGGAAGGTGTCTGGCAGCGGTTTCCAGAGTATCTGGACCGAAGAGTCCAACGAGGTCGACTTCGCATTCACTCTCGGCGTTACGCGATACTTCGGCGGCGAGTAGTTACAGGCTAACGCCGAACTGCGCCAGCGTTTCGGGCAGCCTCGCGCGCAGCAGCGCTCGTCTTTCATCGAAGTGCCTCACGGTCGCCTGGTAGACAGGATCGTCAGCAAATCGTTTGAAGCACTGCGTGTCCTCCAACATAGGGCGCCAGGCGAGATGATTGCCTTCTTGCGCGCGTCGGAAGCGGCGGTGTACCTCGTCGTCGTTGCCGATGATGGCATATATGCATGCTGCCCCGAGCGCCACCCACCATTCCGATGTGTCGTCGTGGCGCTGCTCAGTCATCCACCATTGCGCGAGTTCGCGGGCTCTCGCGATCTCACCGCTGCCGTAGGCCGCGTTCATCACGGCCCAGTATCCTTCCCACTCTCTCGGGCTGCGCCAGCCATTGGCGAGGGAATCGAGGAGGCCCGATGTGCTGATGAGACGAACAGCGTCATCGAACCTCTCGACGGCGACATAGGCCATCGAGAGGACGACACGCAATTCGACATCCGCGGGGTACTCGATCATCAGGAACTCCGCTTCTTCGATCAGCTCGTCGTAGCGCCGCATCTTGAACAGCAGGCCCGCGCCCATGCCTGGAACCAGGCTGCGGGCCGTCTCGTAATCGCCAATATCAACGTAGTATTCCGCTAGCTTCTCCACGTGTAGCGGATTCTCGGGTTCCGCATCTCGTGCCTTGATCGTCCAGGCTATTGAGTGGTCGACATCCCCTACTTGGTCGAGCAAATCCGCGATAGCTCGATAGGCCGTTGCGCTGTCGAATAACGTCATCATTCGCTTTGCAACCTCGCGAGCTTCCTCGGGCTGATCGTTTATCGCGAGGAACGACCCCAACGCCGCATAACGGGCGACATTCAACCGGTCGAGCTCAAGCGCGCGTAGGTACAATTCGCGCACTCCGTCCGCGCCGACGTTGTACCAGCGCCAATGCGCGTAGTCGTGAAGCGCATCCGGAAGGTTGGGGTTAAGTTCGACAGCCCTGGCGAGCGGCTCTCCCATGTTGGGGCGACCACGGGCAAAGAGATAATTCCCGTAAGCGTTGTATGCTTCGGCCAGCCTCGGATCTAGTTCCAACGCTTGGATGGCAGACACTCCCGCGGAATCGATGTCGCCGAGGAACATCTGCGCGACCGCCAGGCGACTGAACGCGAGGGCCGACTCGGGGTCTGCCTCCGTGGCATCACGATAGAGTTCTACGGCGCGCTGCAGCGATTCTGGATCAATATCTGCTCGTTCACGGACCTGCTGCTCATAGTGCCGCGCCAGAATCATCAGTTCATTGGCTGTCGCGTTCTTCGTCGATGGTTCTACAACGGCGTGGTCCGAGTCAGGTAGGACCAGTCGAACGACGGCCTCGGCAATTTCCTGCTGCACATATAGCAGCTCTCTGGGGCCGCGTTGGAAGCTGTCGTTCCAGATGGCTAGACCGCTCGTGCCATCGATGAGCTGCACAGACACACGTAAGGTATTCCCGTAACGCCGCACGTTGCCCTCGAGTAAGTGTGCAACACCGAGTCTGAGCGCCATGGCCTTGGCATCCGTGCCTTCGTCGACGGCGGCAATCGACGAGGAACGAGCTGCAATCTGCAGGCCCTGGACACGACCAAGCTGGTCGCGTAATTCGTCGCTAAGGCCTTGGCCCAGGTAGCTGTCATCGGGATTCGGGCCCGAAAAGGCGAACGGCAATACGGCGACGCTGCTGGGTAACACCGTGGCCACACCGCCTGGTGGAGCGCGATTATCCAGGCTCGGTTTTATGAGAAAGAAAAGGCCTGCCGTACCGGCGATCAACAGGAGCATCGATACGGCAATGCTCGCCGCACCGCGACGGCTGGAAACAGCGGTGCGCTGAATACCTTCCGATGTCAGGTCAAACGTCCACGCCAGAAACATGGCAACCGGAAAGCCGACGACGAAAAAGATGACGGCCAGCGTCGAGACCCATTGCGGCAGAAACAGCTGCTCGACAATCGTGACGACGACTTCTGTTACACCCCACGCGATGGCACCGTAAATTGCGGCGGTCTGCACGACCTTTCGCTCGCGTAGTTCGGAAAGAAACGAACGGTTGCCCATGGCTTACAGCGTTATGCCGTACTGCGCCAGCGTTGTTGGCAGCCTGTTACGCAGCATTTCCTTTCGTTCGTCGAAGTGATTGATCACGGCCAGGTAGTCCAGGTCGTCATGAAACCGCTGGTAGCAGGCGACGTCCTTGAGCATTGGATCCCATACGAGTTGATCGCCATCCAGCGCGAGCTGCAGCCTGCGGCGGACTTCGGTGTCATTACCGAGAATCGCACTCTGGCAACCTATGGAAATAGATACCCACCAGTATGCCGCTTCCCCCATGTAATGCGTTTCGTCCATCCAGGTGATCAGATCCCTGGCCTCTTCAATATTGCCTGCCGCATAAGCGGCATCGATCAGCACTGTAAACGCAACTAATTCCTCGGTCGCTCTCCAGCCATTGACGACCACATCCAGAATGCCGGAGTTGCGAATCAGGCGCACGGCGAGCTCAGGTCTTCCTGAGAAGTTATATGCAGCTGCGAGATACACACGTAGCTGAGTGTCCTCCGGGTAGTCGAAGATTAACTCTTCAGCCTTGTCGATCATGTCATCGTAGCGTCGCATCTTGAAAAGCAAGCCGACACCCAGGTCGGGCTCCAGGTTGATGGCGGTACTGAAGTCGCCGATATCGACGAAATACTCGGCCAGCTGCTCAACATGCAAATTGTTGTCTGGCTCCGCGTCGCGCGCCCTGACTGTCCATGCGATGGCATGGTCGACGTCGCCGATGTGATCCAGGACTTTCGCGATGGCGCGGTACGCAGCCGCGCCGTCAAATAGTGTCTGCATTTTCTCGACGATGTCGTAGGCGGCCTCACGCTTGCCATTCAGGGCCAGGTAAGAACCCAGGGCGGCATAGCGGGATATATTGAGTGGGTCCAGTTCCAGAGCGCGTTTGTAGAATACCCCGGCGCCGTCTTCGGCCACGTTGAACCAATGCCACCATGCGTAGTCGTGCAGTGCGTCCGGGAGGTTCGGATTCAGTTCCACGGCGCGGGCGAACGAATCCCCCCAGTTTGGGCGGCCAAGAGCAAACAGGAACTTGCCAAGGGTATTTTGCACCTCGGCAAGATTGGGATTCAGCGATAGCGCCCTGAACGCCGGTGCCTCAGCCGAGTAAATGTCGCCGTAGTACATCAATGCCCCGGCCAACCTGCTGTGCGCCAGGGCGGAATCGGGGTCCAGCTCTACTGCTTCGCGATAGAGCTGAATAGAACGCTCCAGTAGATACCGGTCGACAGTCTCCCGTTCGAGGGCTAGCTGCTCGTAGTGCCTCGCTAGCAGCATCTTTTCGTGCGCCGTTGCATCTTCAGTGATCGGTGCAGCAATCGCCGGATTGGAGTCAGGGAGCAATGCGTTCGCAACAGCCTGCGCGATGTCCTGTTGTACATTGAGCAACTCTTTGCGCCCGCGATCGAAAGTCTCGTTCCAGACTGCGAGACCGCTGGCACCATCGACGAGTTGCACGGATACGCGAAGAACGTTGCCCTGGCGTCGCATGTTGCCCTCGAGCAAATGCGCGACACCGAGCTTGAGCGCCATGGTCTTCGCGTCCACACCTTCCTCGACGGCGGCAATCGACGACGAACGGGCAGCGATCCGCAGGCCATCAACACGGCCGAGTTGATCACGCAGTTCGTCGCTGAGGCCCGCGCCGAGGTAGCTATCATCGGGATTCGGGCCGGCATAGTCGAATGGCAACACGGCGACGCTATTTGGGGATGCCGCAACCGCGTTTTCCGGTACAGCGGGGGTATCCAGAGAGGGCTTTATGAGAACGAACAAGCCAGCCGTTCCGACGAGCAGCAATGCCACGGACAAGGCGATGCTGGCAGTGCCGCGCCGGCTGGAAACCTCAGTACGCTGAATACCGTCCGCGGTGACGTCGAAGGTCCAGGAGAGGAACATCGCGATGGGAAAACCGACGACGAAGAAAATGACGGCGAGGGTGGCGACCCACTTCGGCAGGAACAGCTGCTCGACGATCGTGACGACGACCTCGGTGACGCCCCAGGCCACGGCGCCGTAGATCGCTGCCGACTGGACGACCTTGCGCTTACGGAGTTCGGCAAGAAAAGAACGTTCGGCCACCGTCCGAGTTCCCAGGCATCGACAAGTTGTTGATTCTATAACGTCTTCGTGACTTTTTCTGTGCAGAAACGCTGGCCGATAATGGCGCTCGTATCGGCGTGAGTTTTTTTGGCGAGAATCAACAGCAATTACTTCGCTGGAGGCGAGTAGTTCGCTTACAATTCGAATGCTCTCACTTTTATGCTCAGCCGAACCTGAGTGAGACGTAACTCCCTGATTGGCGGGTGTAGTTCAATGGTAGAACATCAGCTTCCCAAGCTGAGAACGTGGGTTCGATTCCCATCACCCGCTCCATAACCGCTGCTTCGGGGCGGTGACAATTCGATCCACGCTCTTATCAATTGCCCTGTCGACGATTTTCATAGGGTCTCCATCCCTTGCCGCCGAATTTTCCGGCTACGGTGTACTTACCACGGATTACGTGTTCCGCGGCGTCACATACAGTGACGGCCATGCCGCAGCACAGCTGGGTGGTGATGTCTCATTCGATTCTGGCATTTATCTCGGCGCGTGGGCATCGACCGTCGATATAGAAAATGCGCCGGATAACAAGCGTGATCTCGAGCTCGACTTTTACGTCGGTTACGGGTACGAGCTGACGAACGACTGGAGCGTCGATGTAAAGATCGTCTCGTACAACTTCCCCGGAGCCGAGGGGCAGTTCGATTACGACTACATCGAGTATTCCCTGACTGCAAATCTCCGGGATAGACTGTGGCTCGAGTATTCCTGGTCGCCGGATCTCTTTAACTCCGGTTATTCGGCGCGCAATTACGAGCTGTACACGGAGTGGCCAGCCTGGGGGGAGCTGCTCGTTGGTGCGGGGGCCGGTTTATACGATGCGTCGACACTGACAGGCGCCGATTACGGCTATTGGCAACTCGGCGTCACTTACCCCGTCGGAAGGATCGATGTCGATCTGCGTTATTTCGACACCAGCGACTGGGTGCCGATCATCAGCGCGCCGGAACGTGCGCAGGAGCGCATCGTGCTGAGTCTCAGGATCGCATTCTAGATCGAGTTATCGGCGGAGAGCTGGCAGGCTCGGACCGGATTTGCAAGCTGCAGTATCAGGCAGGCGTTGATCGACGTGATATTCCGGAGCTCGGCGTCTTGTGATTTCTTCAACAGTGCCAGCACGGCTTCAAAGGACAGATCCGGCGATACCGCGAGCAGCAAGGCGATGGCGCCGCTGACGTGCGCCGCGGCCAGGGAGCTGCCCGAGCGAAAGTCATAAGCATTGTTCGGCACCGCAACCATGATCTGTTGTCCCGGCGCATAGATGTCGCGTGCCGAATCCCGTGTGCTGCTCGAATCGGGTTGTCGCGCTTCGCTGTTGCCGACGCCGATGACCGAATCCAGGCTCGCCGGGAAGTGATTCCGGTCCGACGGTTCTCCTGGTCGTGCGGCGACGATGACGACGCCTTCGTCTCTTACTGCCTGTAATAATCTGGCGAGCAAAGGATCGAACGGGCCGGTCAGGCTCATGTTCAGGATCTGGGGCGGGTCATGCAGCAGGGCGTCGAGCGCCTTGGCCAGAGTGAAGCTGTCACACAACGCTTTTCCGGATGCGCCATCGGACCAGCATGAGACGAAGAGCTCGAGCCTCGCTTCCGGCGCAATGCCGACGATTCCCTTGGCGTTGTTAGCGTTTGCGCCAATGACGCTCGCGACCGCGGTACCATGATCGGCATCGGACGCGCCGCCCCGGTCAGCAAAGACCTCGATCCTGCTCAATCGGCCTTTCAGGTCTTCGTGCTTGCTATCGGCATGACTGTCGATGATGGCGACCCTGACGCCTTGCCCGCGCGAGATGCGGTGCGCAGCACCGACGTCGAGAATGCTCAGGCCGTGCTGCAGGTTTGCATACGTGTCATCGTAATTCCCGCCCGCGTCCATGCCCGTTTCGAATGCCTGCAGTGCCTGCACGGACTCGACGCGCTCATCGGTTTCCAGCCGGGCGATTATCGATTCCCGATCTGTGCCGGCCGGTACGCGAAATACGAAGCAATAGACGGACAGTGAGCGAATCGGCCAGTGGTCGATCTCCATGAGATCGTATTCGTCGCGGATATCATTGGCGGCGCGTCGGGCCGTCGAAGCAATCGAATAGCGTTTCCGATATCGATAAGGAGCACTCGCGGCGGCGCTCTGGCTGCGCACGCCATGATTGTCGAACGTGACCAGAATGTCGCGCTGCACATCGTTGTCCTGCGCGACAAGAGGCGGCCCCAGCGCCAGCCAGACGATGACAAGGACAAGCTTCGGCAGCAAGCGGATCATTGGCGCGATTTCATTGGCAGCTGCAGGGCCAGCACCTCGACAGAGGTTATTGCGGGCATCGCTTCCAGGCTGTCCGTGTATCGTTCGAGTTCTTCCAGGGAAGCGGCCGATAGCTGCACGACGACACGGTAGGAACCCTCGACACTGCCTCCTGAGATGTCCCGTGCGCCGATATCCTGTAGCACGCGTTCTCGTTCGGTCTCGTTGGTGTCAGCGCCGAATTGAATGCGCAGGACGTAATCCATGTTGTTGGCAACCGGCTCGGACGTCGCCGGTTCGAAAATCACGGGGGTGCCGGCGATTCTATCCAGATTGCTTATGAAAACGGTTACTACCAGGGTCAGTGTCGCCAGTGCGGCCACGGCCAGGCCCAGTGCCTGACGCCGGTCGAGTTGGTGCAATCCCGATCTTTTTTCGATTGCGTCGAGCAGATCATTGACTCGTGGCCGCGGCACTATCGGGGTTGCCTTGTCGCGTGCGACCGATGCCTGCATCGCGCGCAGCTCTGAAACGCTTTGCCGGCATTCGCTACAGGAAGCAACATGCCCGGCAACACGATCATGCTCTGCCGGGCCGAGCGTTGCGTTGACATACCACGGCAGCAGCAAATCGATCTCCTCGTGCTCCTGCTTTCGCCTTGTCTCATTCATTGGAAAATTCACCTGTCAGCCTCGCCGGGACTGCCGCAGCCGTCAGATATTGCTTCAGCTTGCGCCGCGCGTGAAACATTCGCGTCTTGACCGTATTCACGGGGCAATCGGTCACTTCCGCGATTTCCTCGTATGTCAGTCCGAGGTAAAAGACGAGTACGACGGTCAGCTGTTGCGCTGCGGGAAGTGCGCGTAATCCTTGCTCGACCCAGTTCTCGGTTTCCGACCTGCGCTCCTGATCTTCATGAGGATCGCCGGCATCGCCCAATGGGGCCAATTGCAGCCCGCTGCGGCTGATGCGACGCATCGCCTGGCGGTAGGCGATGCCGAAGATCCAGGTCGACACCCGCGAGTCGCCGCGAAACGTGTCGGCCTTGTCCCAGACGACCAGCATGATGTCGTTGACCAGCTCGTCCGCCGTCGCGTAGGAACGCGTCAGGCGAAATACGAACTTGAAAAGCCGCGCGTGATACAGCAGGTAAAGCCGGGTGAGCGCGTGTTTATCACGCACGGCGACTCGTCTGAGGAGTTGCAATTGCTCCTCGTTGTCGGACACGACAGGCTTGTCTGCTTTCCTGGCCATGCGTTTCATGCGGGCGGCGTAACCATCCTCGAATCGATCGTTTCACGGTGGCCCGTAGATTAGTCCCTCCGATGCATCAAATTAGTTCAATCGACCGGCTTTGGCGATGGAATGAACCTTACCCCGATTCGCCGGGCACTAACGGTTAACACGGAATCAAACACTTACAACGCCTCAAATGACATTGACCCGGACTGGCGCCACCGGCTTCGGCGTGGCAACCGCATTGCTGCTGCCGTTCCTCGCCGCCTGTGACGGCGGAGACGGCTCCGGCTTGCCGCCGGTCGGGCCGCTCGGCCCGAATTTCTCCGAGATCCAGGGCAATGTCTTTACCCCGAATTGCGCAACGTCGGGTTGCCATTTCGGTGCGGGCGCGCCACAGGGCTTGCGCCTCGACGCGGCCAGCAGCTACGCGCTGCTGGTCGGCGTCAGGAGCAGGGAAGAACCCGGCATATTTCGCGTGGCGCCCGGAGATCCTGCTAACAGCTACCTCGTGCAAAAGCTCGAAGGGACGGCGTCGACAGGGCAACGGATGCCGCTGAATGCACCGGCGCTGCCCGCGGCGACGATCAATGTCATTCGCCAATGGATCACGGAAGGCGCCATCGACGATCGCGTGCCGGCCCGCAGTCCGATTCGTGTCACCTTACTCAGTCCCGATCCGGACAGTATTATCGACCCGGGGCCGACGCAGATTATTACGGGTTTCGATCGCGAGCCCGATGCCTCGACCGTCAACGCACTGACCTTCCTGGTCGAAGCGAGCGGCGGCGATGCAACATTCACGGATGGCAACGAAGTTGCCATCCAGGCTTCGTCAATAACCGTGCCCATGGCCAACCCGCGATCGGCCGTTTTCGACCTGTCCGGCAACCCGCTGCCCGCCGATACATACCGCGTTCGCTTGCTGGGCACGGGACCGTCGGTGATCCTCGATTTGGATGCCAATGTGCTGGACGGCGAATTTTCAGGGGCATTTCCGTCCGGTAACGGCCTCGCGGGAGGCAACTTCGAGGCGACCTTTACGGTATCGGGCGCGATGGTTCCCGCACCGACCCTGGACGACATCCAGGCGGCCGTCTTCGGGCCGACCTGTGCCACCGCCGGCTGTCACACGGGCGGCGGCGCCGCCTTGCCGACTGCGATGAATCTGACCACTGCCCAGGCGAGCTTCGACAATCTCGTCAACATGCCGAGCCTGCAGGCGCCGGGAGCCATCCGCGTCATACCGAACGACCCCGACAACAGCTACCTGGTGCAGAAACTCGAGGGCACGGCGGTAGTCGGGGAACGCATGCCTTTCGGCAGCCCCGACCCGCTCGATCCGGCTGTGATCGCCAGCATCCGCCAGTGGATCGCCGACGGCGCAATGCGCTGAGCAAAGGAATTCGTATGCCGAGATTGAACGCAAGTCTCCTCATCGCGCTGATCGCGCTGTGCCGGGTTGCGGGCGCGGAACCCTACCTGGCGGTGTTCAAAGGCATGCAGTGCTCGTCCTGCCACAGCCATCCAGCCGGCGCCGGCAAGCGCGTGGTCTATGGCAACGTGTTTGCGCAGACCGAACTGGCAGAGCGACGACTGGGCGACCCCTCGGCAAAGCTCTGGACCGGCGAGGTAACGTCGTGGTTGTCGGTCGGTGCCAATGTGCGCGGCGGCTACGATGCTGTCGACGTGCCCGGTTTCGGCGCCGATTCCGATGTCGACCTGACGCGCGCAACCGTGTACCTCGAGGCGAGCCTCATTCCGAATCGCCTGTCGCTCTACCTGGACGAGAAAGTCGCGCCAGACGATGTTGATGAACGCGAGTTGTATCTCAAGTTAAAGACGCGCGACAGCCGCTTTTTCATTGCGGCCGGCCAGTTCTTCCTGCCTTACGGTTTGCGCTTGCAGGACGACAGCGCGTTTGTTCGCCGGGCAACCGGTGTCAATTTTTTTCAGCCTGACCGGGGTGTGCAACTCGGCTTCGAATCGGGACCCTGGTCCACACAGGCTTCGCTGACGAACGGCACGGGGAGCGGACCTTTACTCGAGTCCACAGATCGTCTCAGCTTCGTCGCCCAGTATGTGAAGCAGCGCTGGCGTGCGGGCGCAAGTTTCAGTGCGACGGATTCGCCGGTCGGCGATCGAAAGATGCAAAACGTATTCTTCGGTCTCAGGACCGGTCCTGTTGCCTGGCTCGGCGAGCTCGATTTCATCTCCGACGATGTGCCGGGCAGCGGTTCTGTCGATGCGCTTGCCGGGCTCATCGAGGGCAACTGGATGTACCGGCAGGGTCACAACCTGAAAGTGAGTTACGAGTATCTCGATCCGGACGACGACATCAGCGAGGACCACCAGGTTCGCTGGAGCGTGCTCTGGGAGTATTCGCCGATTCAGTTTCTGCAAGCAAGATTTGGCGCGCGATTTTATGACGGCATTCCGCAGGTGCCGTTCCAGGATCGCGACGAGTATTTCATCGAACTGCACGCATTTTTCTAACAAGCGTCAGGTAATTTTTGCATGCAGCGCTTTCCGGTCCGCGTCGCGCTGGATCTCGCGTGTTTCCGCACGCACTTTCTGCAGGAAGGTGATACCGAAGAGATATCCGGCAATGCCGCCGGTGACATGTGCCATGACATTGACCACGCCGTGGTCGTCGCTCGCAAACAGCGTGTAGACATCCCCGCCGATATACCACAGCGCAAGTGCCCAGGCCGGAATGGCGACCGAGCCAAAGAAGATGATGAACCAGTAATAGCAGCGGATCTTGCCCCTGGGCAGCAGATAGGCAAACAGGCCCATCATGCCCATAACGACGCCGGATAGTCCGAGGGTCGAGAAATGCATGCCGGACGCGAGTGCCGATATCGACGAAAACGTGCCGGTGAACAGGGAAATCACGATGAACAGGCCGACGTAGGCCAGCGGGCCGATGAGGACCTCGATCGTGGCCGCAAAAGCGACGAAGAAAAACAGATTGAAAATAATGTGTGACCAGCTGCCGTGCGCGAACGCCGAGGCGATCATCGTGAGTGGATTCCAGGTGTTAGTGAAGTAGGCCAGGCCGTGATCCGGGTGCTCGGGCACCCGGATTCGGTAGTTACGGAGTTCCTCATTGAGCAGATCCGACACGTAGTACTTCGAATCCTCGAGGCTGAAACTCTTCAAGGGCCGCATCTGGCTGACCAATTCGTCGATCGTCGCCTGCGCATCCTCGGCATTCGAAATCCCGTACATGACCTGGATGCAGGCGTCCGGAGAGTCGTTCGAGATCGCCTTGAAGATCATCTCGGCGATATGGCTCCTCTCCTGGCTGCAAAACGCGTACACCGCTTTCTCGAATTCCTTCCAGTCCTGCGCCTGCTTCAGGAAAATGCCGAGGCAGACGACGCAGACGACGGCGGTCAACCACGGAAACCGGGGGAGCGCGAAGTCGGCTTTGACGGGAATGAACATGGCGGCGATACGGATCCAGTTTCTCGAGATTGCATAAATTAACAGGAATAAGCTGTTGAATTATATGCACTGGTTCCGATTTCCCACGCCGCGGCATGACGACGATGCCAGGCCCTGCTTATTCTGCGACGCAGTTTACGTTTGGCAGCGGATGTCGCGAGCCGTCGCGGGTATCGATCAGGATACAGTCGCCGGCGGTGAGCACCAGCTGGAACTGGATCGGCGCTTCGGTGTTGCGGCCAGTTGCCGGCACGTTTTGCATGCTCCGGGGCGGGCTTCGCTCGATTATCAGGAGGCTGCTCGTCGTCAGCGCATCGTCGGCCAGCAACACTTCGGTACCTAAAACGTCATTGACCACTTGCTGCAACGCGGCCCGGCTCGCCGCCGTCGGATTATGTATTCGGGCGCGCGAATCACCATGATCTGCGGTCGTTTGGCAAGCAACCACAACGGTCGCCGCAGTGATCAGCAGGATGACAGGAATTTTCACGGCTGTGCCAACATGATTCGGTTCGTGAGCCAGGGCGACTTGGGAACGATGCCATCGGTCGCGGATAGAGGCACACCGATCTTGCGCACGCTAGGAGGCGCGCCGAGCCCGGTCGGTGCCGGGCAGGGCTGGCCGCTCTGGTGGGCAAGCGCCACCGACAGGCGGACTTCTGCCGGGTCGCCGAGTTGCTTCGTGAAATCGTCGGCGACGGAACAACCGGGCACGATCGTGCCGGCATTCATCTGCGTATTGGCGGGCGAGAATCCGTCGGTGTAGTCACCGAAATTCATCGCGTTGACGCCGCGAAACTGGATGGTGAAATACGTCGTTCCGCAGTTGTCCTGCGGAAAGAAGCCGTACGGCTTGCCGCAGGTTGTCGAGCCGATCTGAATGACCTCCACGTTGACGCCGCGGAGGCTGTTCATGATTGATTCGCTGGCAGAACAGGTTCCCGGACCGGTCAACACGTAGACCCGTTGCAGGTCGAGCGTTGGCAGCGGTTGCCCGGCGACGCCGTTATTGCCATTGAACGGCGGACCCAGCGTACGGCTAAAGAAGGGAGTCGGGGAAATCGGCTGGCCGGTTATCGGATTGGTGACCGGGTGCTTGTTGTTGAACTGCGACAGCTCGAACCTCTGGCCGGCGGTCGGTCCCGGGCCGGCAATCATGTAGGCGAACTCGCTCGCAATCGCGAGAAATCCGCCGCCGTTGTAGCGGATGTCCAGTACGAGGTCGACGATTCCCGGAGCGGTGTTCAGTTGATTGACCGCGTCGATGAGCGCCTGCTCTGCGGTGGCGATGTGATCGTTGAATAACATGTATCCGACTCGTCCGGTCGGCGTGTCGATGATTTGCGTGTTCTGTACCGGTGCCGTCGTAATGATCTCCGACGTCATCGTGACCATGCGGCTGTTTGCCGCACCGAAATCGAGCACTTCGAAGGTATTTGTTTGTCCCGCAGCACTTGGGAAGAACGCGTCATTAAGGACATTTGCGTCACCGTCAATGACTGGTTCGCCATTCACAGCAATGAACTCTGCGCCGCGTGCCAGCGGCATCGGCAATTTGGTGGCCGGCGAGTTCGGTTCGGTATACGCGATGACGATTTGGCGCGGTGGCGCGGCAGAAATCAGTGCCAGTCCTATTCCATAACCCGCAGAAACGCCGGATTGTGAAAGCTGAAACCACTCCTCCGAATCGAACGTGAAGTGAAATTTGTCCTTTGGCTGACCCGATGGCGTCACTGCGGTCGTTTTCAGTACGTCGAAATAATCGAGCGGGTCGCTGAATAGCGATGGATCCCGGTCGACGATCTCGTCGTACCAGAGATAGGTATCGTTACTGAACGACCGCAGGAAATTGTTCTCGTCGAGCGTTGAGCCCTGGATATCGGAATACTGCGATCCAGTCGCGGGATTGATGCCGGTTCTCGGCGCCGCGCACCTGTTTGCGAAGGTGCTCGCATCCAGAAACATGCCCGGCTGCCAGCCGGCTGCCGGTGCAGTTGCCGAACCGCCGCCACCGCAGGCCGCGAGACCCGTGAGCAGCGACGCAATGCCCACGACGTTCAAGATAACTTTCGGGGTCCGGAAGTGGCGAGAGTTACACTTGCAATTGAACACAATGTACAAAGGAAGATGCTGCCCGAGTTAGGAATCATACCGCATTGAACTGCCTGCAATCTGAGACAACTGGTGAGTCCGCCGGGTTCCGCCAAAGCTTAGACTAAAGCTGCACGAGCAGGTAGCCTGAGATGCGAGGCTGACGCAAACCGGCATCCGGTACTTCTAGAGGAATGAGATATGTATGACGATCCGACAGGGCTTGCCACCAATGAGGCCAGGCGGGAATTGCTCCGATGGATGATCGCCGGGGCCGCATGTACTGGTAGTGCAGCGTCGACCGTAGCCGCCCGTGAAGGCGCTATTGTTAACCAGTTGTTGTGGGCGGTTGCCTACAAACAGACGGCTGCCGAGTTTTACGCTTTGTGCCACCAGGCATATAACCTAGCTCGCATGCGCATCGATATGTCCCTGGCAAATCACGAGCCTGGCGACCGTCCGCTAGCCGTGATTACCGACATGGACAACACGATCCTGCATCCGCTGAGCTACTGGGGTCACCTGATCAATGAAGGCAGGGATTTCTTTGACGACGCGATCTGGGACGAGTGGGTGCCGTCAAATCAGATTACGGCCGTACCGGGCGCGATCGAGTTCTTCGATTACTGTACGCAAAAAAACATCGCGGTGTTTTACGTCACCAATCGTGACCAGGGCGAGCGAACTTTCGAGTACGCATTGGCGCACCTTGAGTTTCTCGGGTTTCCGCTTGCGAGCGAAAGCAATCTGTTCGTCTTCCGCGAAACTTCCGACAAGACGCCTGCCAGGCGAGAGATCGAAAAAACGCACGACGTGGCGCTCATGCTCGGCGACAACCTGAATGATTACCGGCGCGATTATTACGTTACTGACGTCGACGAGCGCCGGGCATTGATGGAACGCGATCGCGAGGACTGGGGCACCAAGTTCATTCTGGTGCCGAACCCGACCGACGGCCACTGGGTCCGGGCGATATTCGGTACCTCGGAACCCGCCGCCACAGACGAGAACCGTCGATTGCTCAGGGATGCGGCAACGCGCGTTGCCTGGAACGGGGCAAGGTGAGCGAGACGTCCGCCGTCGACAGCGCCCAGTCGCCGGAGGCCGAGGCGCGCGAAGGTGTCATCTGCGCATTCATCGCTTTCGCGCTCTGGGGCGTATTTCCGGTTTACTTCGTGATCGTGAAAGAGGTTTCGGCGATCGAGTTGCTCCTGCATCGCATTATCTGGTCGGTGCCGTTCGGCGCCGCCATCATTCAGCTCCGGCGCCAATGGCCGGAGGTCATCAGAGCGCTCAGACATCGGCGTACGCTCATGTTCCTGACGCTGTCGGCACTGGTCATCACGGGCAACTGGCTCGTATACATCTGGGCCGTTCAGCTGGAACAGATCAACCAGGCAAGCCTCGGCTACTACATCAACCCTTTGCTCTTCGCTCTGGCAGGCGTCGTCATTTTCGGTGAGCGATTACGCAAAGCACAAACGACGGCGGTGATCCTGGCGGCGATAGGCGTCGGTATATTGACCGTCAGGGGTGGGCAATTTCCGGCGATGGCGCTTTTCCTCGGCACCGCGTTCGCGGTGTACGGCGTCATCCGCAAGCAAGTGGACGTCGGCGGCATGCCGGGACTCTTTATAGAAACTATCGTGTTGTTGCCGTTCGCGCTGGTTTATCTGGTGTGGCTCATGCTCGAGGGCGATGCCGCATTCACACCGGCGGATCCATATCTCGCGGGATTGTTGCTGTTTGCCGGTCCTTTTACGGTGACACCGTTACTGTTCTTCGCGCTGGCGGCAAGGCGGCTGAATCTTTCCACCATCGGCATGATGCAGTTCATCGCGCCGACGTTACAGTTTGTCATCGCCGTTTTTTACGGGGAGACGCTGACGGTCGCACACGTGGTCTGCTTTGCGCTCATCTGGCTGGCGGTCATCCTGTTCAGTGTTGACGCCTGGCTGACCAGCAGAACGCTGGCCCGCGTCGGCTTATAATCGCAGCCTGCAGAAGCCAGCCTCTCGCAACGATGTCGCCGGCCGGGATAACCACAAATGGACGAAAGGACGACCTGCCATACGCGACAAGCGGGATGGAGCTGGACTGATCTAGTGATATAGTTCTGTATGACACCGGAAAACCGGTATACCTTTTTCCCGATGCAAACGCCGACAATAATGACCCAGACGCTCTGCGCGGGTGCACCGCATGCAACGTAAACACAAAAGGTGGTTACTGAGTGCCGGCCTGATCGTCGGTGCCACCGGCATCGCGATCGGCCTGTCCCAATTCAAGCCGCCCCCGGAGACCAAGGACAACCAGGATGTCGCGCCACTGGTCGAGGTCATGCCGCTGGCGGCAGCGTCGGCGAGCTTCAAAATCGCGAGCCAGGGCACCGTACGCCCGCGCACCGAGACGGTGCTGAGCGCCGAAGTCTCCGGCGTCATCGTCAGCATATCGCCCAAGTTCATCGCCGGCGGCGTCTTTGTCGCGGGCGAGGAGCTGTTAGCAATCGATCCAACCAATTACGCGGTCGCCGTCGACCAGGCCAAGGCGGCCCTGACGCAGCGGCAAATCGAGCACGACGGCGCACTCAAGCTTCGCACGCAGGGTTATCGCGCGGAATCGGAATATGCATCAGCGGCCGCCGCACTGGCTGCCGCACAAGCGGATCTCGTCAAAGCGGAGCGTAATCTCGAAAGAACCCGCATCAGCCTGCCGTACGACGGCATGGTGAGGCACAAAGAGGCCGACCTCGGTCAATACGTGAATCCGGGCACGCGATTGGGCGTTACTTTTGCGACCGATTTCGCCGAGGTGCGCTTGCCGCTGACCGACCAGGACCTGGCCTTCATGGAACTGCCGGATGCGGCGGATATCGCGAAGTCGGGCGAGGCCGATGGACCGCTCGTCGACCTGTCCGCGATGCAGAAGGGGAGGCGCGCGCACTGGCGGGCGCGCATCGTCAGGACCGAAGGCGTCGTCGACGAAAGGAACCGCGTAACCTACGCGGTCGCGGGCATTGCGGACCCGTACAACCTGGACGGTGGCAATCACGAAACGCCGTTGCCGATGGGAACCTTCGTTTCGGCCAGCATCGAAGGCACGACGATGGCCAACGTCATCCGTGTGCCGCGTTCGGCATTACGCGGTAACAATCAGCTGATGTTCGTCGACCAAGACAACCGCCTGCGCATTCGCACAGTCAACATCGTGCGCACGGATGCCGAGTATGCATACCTGCGTGGCGATGCGGCGACTGCCGGGCGAATCAGCGTGACCACCCTGGAATCGCCCATGAACGGCATGAAGGTCCGGACCGGCGACGATCCACCCGACGCGCCGGACGACGAGGAGCAGAAGCTGGCTGCGGGGTCCGATCGCAACTGATCGACGCAGGCAGCGGACCATGAAAAACGTCGGCGAAACAGCACAGAAAGGCATCATCGCCTGGTTTGCCAGCAACCATGTTGCTGCCAATCTGCTCATGTTCCTGATTATCGCTTTCGGCATCGTCTCGACGTTCACGATCCGCAAGCAGACGACGCCCGATTTCGAGCTGAACATGATCCAGGTCCGCGTGCCTTACCTCGGCGCTGCGCCGCAGGAAGTCGAGGAAGGCGTCGTCATCAAGATCGAGGAAGCGATTCAGGACATTCCGGGCATCGTGGAAATCAATTCGCGCGCGCGGGAAGGAATCGGCAACGTGACGATCGAAGTCGCGAGCGGCGAGGACATCAACGAAATACTGACCGAGGTCAAGACGCGGGTCGACGCGATCTCGACCTTTCCTGCGCTCACGGAGAAACCCGTCATCTACAAGCAGGAAGTGCCGATACACGTCGTGTTTCTGACGATCAACGGGGATCTCGACGAGTACGCACGCAAGGAGATTGCGCTCGAAATTCGCGACGAGCTGATGCGTATCCCTTCGGTGAATCAGGTACAGATACTCGGCGATCGCGACTACGAGATCAGCATCGAGGTGTCGGAGCACGTGTTGCGCCAGTACGGCCTCACGATGAGCGAGATATCGCAGGCGATCAAGAATTCGTCAATCGACACGCCGGGCGGGGTCATTCGCTCGGAAGGTGGCGACATCCTGCTGCGCACGGAAGGCCAGGTTTATACGGGCCAGGAGTATGCCGACCTCGTCCTGCGGACTTATGCGGACGGCACCAGGCTGACGCTCGGTGACATCGCGAATATCGAGGACGGCTTCGTCGAAACGCATGGCTATGCGCGATACATGGGCAGGCCGTCTGCGTCGATGCGCGTCATGGCAGTAGGACAGCAAAACGAGCTGCATACGGCGGCCGAGGTCAAGGATTACGTCGAGCAAAAACGGGCATCCCTCCCGGAGGGCGTGGATATCGAGGTCTGGGTGGACCGATCGTCGTACCTGAAAGACCGCCTCGACATGATGGTCAAGAACATGCTGCAGGGTGCATTCCTCGTCTGCCTGATCCTGTCGCTGTTCCTGCGCATAAAGGTTGCCGGCTGGGTCATCGTCGGCATTCCGATTGCGTTTTTCGGCGCGATGTGGCTTATGCCGCACGGTCCGTGGCCGGTCACGATCAACCTCATCAGCCTGTTCGGCTTCATTCTGGTCCTGGGCATCGTCGTCGACGATGCCATCATCATCGGCGAGAGTATTTACACCAAGATACGTGCCGACGGGCACACCCTCGACAACGTCATCAGCGGCGCGCGCCGTGTTGCGATGCCGGCGACATTCGGCGTGCTGACGACGATCGCCGCGTTTACACCGATGTTGTTCGTGGGCGGCATCGTTGGACCTTTCTTTGAAGCGATGTCGGTCGTCGTCATCCTTTGCCTGATTTTCTCCCTGATCGAATCGAAACTCATTCTGCCTGCGCATCTAGCGCATGCGAATATCAAGCCGATCGACGAGGATGATCTTTTCAATCCGCAACGAAAGATCGGGCGGGTGGAAGGCTTCTTCCGGTTCTTTACGAAACTTCAGCGCCACGTTCAACACGGTCTGCACAAAGTCATCGATGACTGGTACGTGCCGTGGCTGACAAAGGCACTCGCCAATCGCGGCCTGACGTTCAGTATTTTTGCCGCGGTGTTGATCGTAACGATTGGCATCATGAACAGTGCGCTGACGCGAGTCATTCTGTTCCCCGAAGTGCCGGGCGATTTCGTCATGATCGAAATGTCGATGCAGAACGGTACCGCACCCGCGGCCAGGGATGCGGCGCTGTCGCGGATCGAGCAGGTCATATTCGACATCAATGACGAGCACATCGACGCGAATCCCGGCGCCGATGATCCGATCGATCACCTGATCGTTTTCACCAATGGCGATACTGCTGGTGTCATCGTCGCCGAACTGTACCGGGGGGATGATCGGCCGATTTCAAGCGATGAGCTGATGAACATGTGGCGCGAGCGCATCGGTGAGATTCCGGGCATCAAGGAACTCATATTCTCCGGCGGTGACCATGTCGGCGGCGGTGTCCCTTTGAGTTTTCGCCTGTCCGGCAACAACTACTTCGCGCTGGAGAACGCGGCCGCCGAGCTCGAAGACAAGCTGCGGCAGTACGAGGGTGTGTTCGATATCCGCAACTCGGCGGCCCCGGGCGGCGAGGAGATTCGGCTGGAGATCAAACCGGAGGCCGAAGCACTCGGTTTGACCATGTCGTCGCTCGGCCGGCAGGTCCGCCAGGCATTTTACGGCGAGGAGGCGCAGCGCATTCAGCGCGGCCGCAACGAGCTCAAGGTGATGGTTCGTTATCCGCTCGTGGAACGGCGCTCGATCTCGGACCTAGAAAACATGATGATCCGCACGCCATCGGGTGACGAAGTGCCGTTCTCGGCGGTCGCCGAAGTCTCGTTCGGCCAGGCTTACTCGAGCATCAACCGTCTCGATCGCCGGCGTACTGTCACTGTGTCCGCCGATATCGACGATGAGCTCGAACCGGGCGAAATCATCGACGACATGTCGGAGAATTTCGTGCCCGGGCTGTTGTCGCGGCATCCTGGCGTCGAATACGGCCTGGAAGGCGCGAGCCTCGAGGAAGTCGAATTCAAGCGGAACATCACCGTGGCGTCGGTTGCCGCGCTGTTCCTGATCTACGCACTGATCGCGATTCCACTGCGCTCGTACTCGCAGCCGCTCGTCATCATGTCCGTCATACCATTTGGCCTGATCGGCGCAGTGATGGGGCACGTGATTACAGGCCGGGCAATCAGCATGTTTTCGCTGTTCGGACTCATTGCACTCGCTGGCGTCGTCGTGAACGACAGCATCATATTGATCGACTTCATCAATCGCGCGCGCAGGGAGGGTGTCGCCGCGTACGAGGCCGTCATTTCCTCGGGCCGCGAGAGATTCAGGCCGATCATCCTCACCTCGCTGACCACGGCCGCCGGTCTGATGCCGATCATGCTCGAGAAGAGCGTGCAGGCGCAGTACGTGATTCCGATGGCGATCTCGCTGAGTTTCGGCATCGTTTTCGCTACCGTCATCACGCTGTTCCTGATTCCGTCGCTATACCTGTTGCAGGAAGATTTCGGACGGCTTATGACCGATGCGAAGAACCTGCTGTTGAACAGAGATGTCGAACCGGCGAGCGTAGCGACAGAATGACAAGGAATCGCGGCTGAAGCCGCTCCCACAATGTACTTATTACCGTGTGGGAGCAGCCTGAGCCGCGATTCGTTACCGCCTGAGAATTGCGAACCACCTGGCAATATTGAGTAAACTCATCAGCGAAGCCGAAACATAAGTAAACGCCGCGGCCTTCAGAATGCGGCGCGAATGACGTTTATCCACGGCCTTCAGAATGTTTTGTTTTTCGAGCATCGGCAAAGCGCGGTTGAAACTCGCATCGATTTCGGTTGGCAAGGTAATCAGGTGCACCAGCGTCGAAGTGCCGAGTGTCATCAGGCCGCCGAGGAAAAAGATGATCCCGATGCCGGGCGCGCGGGCAATGGCGCCGATGAACGGCGAAATCATCAGGATTGCCGCGCCGAGCTTTTCGAATTTCTGGGTCGCCTTGACGAGTTGCGTACGGTACTTCAATGGCTTGAAGCCTTCCTTGTCCTGCAGGGCATGTCCCACTTCGTGCGCTGCCACCGTGATCGCGGTCAGTGAACGGCCGGCGAATTTGTCCGGCGTCAGCCGAACTGCCTTGTCGGTGGGGTCGTAATGGTCCCCCAGTTTGGTTTCCTCGACCTTCACGGACTGCATGCCGTAGTGGTCGAGCAGATGTCTTGCTAGCTGCGCCCCGGTGCCGGCGTAACGATCCGCAGGCTCGGAATAGGTAGACAAGACCCGCTGGACCCAGATACCGGGCAGAAAAACGATGCTGAGCAGGATAATACCGAAGACGAGCAGGGCCATAAGCCGCAATCTTACGCGAAATATTTTCGCCGGCACCGCGGTCCATATGCGCATGGAAACGGTCTGTGACCTGCTCACTCAGGGCGAATTCCCATGTGGCTCAAGGTAGTGAGCGTGCTTGCCGCAGCCGCCGCGCTGTTTGTCGTGCTGGTGTGCGCTTTTCTGTTGGCCAATCGGCCCAGGATCATCACGATCGATGCCGAAATCCCCCGGCAATTCCCGACGGCGGGATTCGCGCACGATGCCTTCGAGCGCCTGTTACGAAAGTACGTCGATGCATCCGGTTACGTGGATTTCGACGCCTGGCACGGGAATGCTGCGGACCGGGAATCGCTGCACAGTTATCTCGCGGCCGTCGGGCGATTCAGTCCGGAAACCACGCCGGAGCGCTTTCCGACAAGATCCGATGAACTGGCTTACTGGATGTACGGCTACAATGGATACGTCATCAAGAGCGTGCTCGATCACTGGCCGATCGACAGTGTCACCGACGTGAAGGCGCCGATCGAAGCGGTCACCGGGCTCGGCTTCTTCTACCGCCAGCGTTTCCATTTCGGCGGCAAGCCACTGAGCCTGTATGCGGTGGAAAACGAGATGATCCGCAAGGCATTTCCCGACCCGAGGATCCATTTCGTCCTTTACTGCGCGTCGGAGAGCTGCCCGCCGCTGCGCCCGGAGTTACCGACCGGAGACGAGCTGGAGCAAATGCTTGACGAGGCAACGATCGCATTCGTCAGCGACCCAGAGAACGTACATATCGATCACGACAACAGACAAATCGTGCTTTCGGCAATATTCAATATGTACAGGAGCGATTTTCTCAGGGAATTGACGAGACGCGGCCTGGCATCCGATCGCGGTGTGATCGATTACGTGACGACCGTGGCGCCCGAGCCTCTGCAAAGCGCTCTGCGAACCGCTTCAGAATATGAAATCCGCTTTACCGAGTACGACTGGTCGATCAGCAAGAAAAAATAATCGCAACGCTTATATAATTCGCCGTTCGCGGCTATGACCGCTCCTACAACAATCGAATTCACGGGATCAACCGGCGTTGACGACTGACCAGATTTTACTGTTTGCCATTCTTTTTTTCGTATTCGCGTTCCTGATCTGGGGACGCTGGCGATACGATCTCGTCGCATTCAGTGCATTACTGATCGCGGTTCTCTTAGGTATAGTCCCGGCGGACCGGACCTTTTCCGGCTTCGGTCACGCGGCGGTCGTCATCATCGCGCTGGTGCTGATCGTCAGCCGCGGCCTGTCCAATTCGGGCGCCATTGAACTCCTGGCTCGATTTGTGGTGTCCGGAGCGCGCAAGCTCGGCGGGCACATTACGATTATGTCTTCGCTGGCCGCCGGACTTTCCGCGATCATGAACAACGTCGCCGCGCTCGCGTTGCTGATGCCGGTCGACATGCAGGCGGCCGCAAAAGCCGGGCGGAGCCCCTCGCTGACGCTCATGCCCATTTCTTTCGCCTCGATCCTCGGAGGCATGATCACGCTCATCGGCACGCCGCCGAATATCGTCATCGCCGAATTTCGTCACGATACGCTGGGCGCCGCCTACCGGATGTTTGATTTCGCCCCGGTCGGCATCGCCTGTGCCGCCGTCGGCGTCGCCTTCGTCGCCCTGATCGGCTGGCGACTGCTGCCGAAGGATTTGCACGCGACGAAATCTGAGAGTGAACACTTCGAGCTGGGAGAATACGTCGCCGAGCTCAAGGTGAGCGAGGATTCGCCGATCCTCGGCAAGAAAGTCAGGGAACTCGACGACGATGCGGCAAAGAGCGACATCGAGATAACCGGGCTCATTCGCGGTGGCAAGCGTATGCCGGGTTTCGCGCGCACGGTGGAAATCAAGGCCGGCGACCTGTTGGTCGTCGAGGCAGACCCGGAGCACATCGAGTCCTCGCTCGGTGCGCTCGGGCTCGAGTATGTCGGCACCGAAAGCAGCATGCTGCAGGAAGGGCACCTGCAACTCAGTGAAGTGGTCGTACCGGAAGGGTCGCGGCTCGCGGGCAAGTCGACGTCGTCGATCAGGTTGCTCTATCGCTATGGTGTTTCGCTCGTCGGCGTGTCGCGTCAGGGAAAGCGTTTCCGCGACAAGGTAAGGCAGCTCCAGATCAGGCCCGGTGACGTACTGTTACTGCTGGGTTCCGAGGAACGCTTGAGAGACGTGACCAGCCGTGTCAACCTGCTGCCGCTGCAGCACCGCGGGCATCGCGTCATCCAGCGCAGCAAGGCCTGGTTTGCCGTCGGTATTTTTGCCGCAGCCATCGTCGCTGCGAGCTTTGGCCTGGTCTACCTGCCGATCGCCCTGGGCTGCGTGGTCGGTGCGTATGTGGCCCTGAACATCGTGCCATTGAGCGACATCTACGAGTCGGTCGAATGGCCGGTCATCGTTCTCCTTGCGTGCATGATTCCGATCGGAGCGGCACTACAATCCACCGGTGGCACGGTGTTGATCGCCGACGGAATCATCGGTTTGGCAGAGGGCTATTCGCCCGCACTGGTGCTGACACTCCTGATCGTCGTCACGATGACCCTGTCGGACGTCATGAACAATACCGTGACGGCGGTCATCGCTGCGCCGATCGCCCTGGAGATCGCGGCGCGTCTCAACGTCAGTCCGGACCCGTTCCTGATGGGAGTCGCGGTGGCAGCATCGTGCGCTTTCCTGACCCCGATCGGCCACAAGAACAACACCCTGATCATGGGTCCCGGCGGCTACCGCTTCGGCGACTACTGGCGCATGGGTCTGCCGCTGGAGATCCTGATCATTTTGGTCTCGGTACCGATGATACTCTGGGTATGGCCGTTGTAAGCTTCGTTACAGCTGTCGGCCGTACAAAAAGGAAATCAAAATGATTGAGCGTCAGCTTGCGACCGGACTTGCCCTGGCATTTCTCAGCATGTGCCTCACGCCCGCGGCGATTGCGGACTACAGGATCGCGACGGTGATTCGTGCGCAGACGCTGGAGGCCGCCAGAGTCGCAGCGCCGTCGGACAGGGTCAGCGACCAGGCAATCCGGCACGTCGAGTCCGCGGAAGGAAACCTCGGCATCGGGGTCGTGCATCGTCCCGTCATCATTCCGGCGGGCGTCGCGCACGGGTTCAGCGAAATCACGGCACCGATCACCTACATGGTCGTTCGCGTCGATCCCGAGAAACTGGTCGAGCTGAAATGACGAAGAGCCTCGCGGGAAAAGTCTGCCTCGTGACCGGCGCATCGCGGGGCATCGGTGCAGCGATCGCAAGAGCGTTTGCCGGGGACGGTGCGCGTGTCGTCGTGCACTATGGGCATCACAGGGACCTTGCCTTGCGGGTGCGAGATGACCTCGCAGGCGACGGGCATCTGGTACTCGGCGCGGATCTCGCGCAACCGGATACGGCTGCCGAACTGATCGCTGACGTGCTTGAGCAGGCCGGGCGGCTCGACGTGCTCGTCAACAATGCCGGCATTTACGATCCGCACCCGCCGCTCGAGGCCGGGGCAGCGGAATGGCTCGACAAGTGGCGCCGTACGCTCGCCGTGAACCTGTTGTCGCCTGCTGTACTCTGTTACGCCGCGGCGGCTGCGATGGCGAAGCAGGGCGGCGGCCGCATCGTCAATATCGGATCGCGCGGGGCGTTTCGCGGCGAGCCGGACGCGCCGGGCTACGGCGCCAGCAAAGCCGGGTTGCACGCCATGAGTCAGTCGCTGGCGCTGGCGCTCGCGCCAAAGGGCGTGCTCGTTTATGCCGTCGCGCCCGGCTGGGTCGAGACCGATATGGCCAGGGACTATCTCGCCAGCGCGGCCGGGGAGGCGATAAAGGCGCAAAGCCCGCTCGGACGCGTCGCGCAGCCCGAAGAGATCGCCGAGACCGTCTGCTTCCTGGCCTCGTCCGAGGCGGAATTCCTGACCGGCAGCATCCTCGACGTCAATGGCGCTTCCTATCTGCGACATTAAAAGTTGTTAATTCAATAAGTTAAATATTAATTATAAAGTGATTTCTGGAACAGGTCCGGCGCCGTGAGAATTCGCGAAAGCGGCATGCCGCCCCACGATTACTGGGATTCTTTCTTCGATGTCGAGAAGATTCTCGATGCCTTGATGCTCGATGCCTCGCGGAACGACCTGCTCGAATTCGGCTGCGGCTACGGTACCTTCACCCTGCCTGCCGCCAGGCGCATATCCGGCCAGGTCATCGCTCTGGATCTCGACCCGGAGATGCTCGATACGACCCGCGGACTCGCAAACGCGGCCGGGCTTCTCAATATCGAGTGCGTTATGCGGGATTTCGTCGCCGATGGCAGCGGACTGCCCGATGGCAGCGTCGATTACGCGATGCTCTTCAATATTCTGCACGGCCAGGACCCCGTGGCTCTGCTCGGTGAAGCACGCCGCAATCTTCGTCCGGGTGGGCTCCTGGGCATCATTCACTGGAACTATGACGAGACCACCCCGCGCGGTCCGCCGATGGACATTCGACCCAGGCCCGAACAGTGCCTCGGTTGGGCGACCGCGGCCGGGCTCTCGCCGGTGAGCGACATCATCGATCTGCCGCCGTATCACTACGGCATTGTCGTGACGGCCTAGTGTTCCGCCCCGGTCGGCGAGGGCGGTCCGGGTCTGGTCGATTTCATTCGGGGTGCGCCACAGTCTGTCGCTGCGCGACGGGCCATTATTCGAAAGCGTATGTGCCCTGTAACTATGTCAAACGCCTGTCGCAAATCGCCTGCATGCTTGGTCACAAAGTAACAATTCGAGCGCCAGGGGAGGCCCGACAGGTCGTCGAAGCCCACGCAGATTCTTTCGGAAAAACAGTGGATTAATGCGTTTTCTTGAATCCGGCCGATGGTTGGCATGAGGCTTGCACCATTTCATGGCAGAGGCTCCGAAAACGCATTTGCAGGCGATACACGGAGCCACGGACAAGCCAGGTAGGCAGCACAATGGACATTCAGGTCATACAGGGATGGACGGACGCGCACGTGGCGCTGAAAAGCGGCAATGACCGTGACGTTCGTTACCAGGTGTTCCAGAACGGACCCCGCTTGTATCAGGAAATCAGGGATGTCAACGACAGCCTGATTCACATGCTCGAACTACCGGAAGGCGTGGCGAGAAACAAAGGCAGCTATGAAGTGCTGTTGCGCTACGTGCTGACGGACGTCGTGAATATTTGAGTTTTTGGTCAGTCATTAGTTAAGGGACGTTAGGGGCCAGGGACGGCCCCTTTTTTTGGTCACCCACTAGCGGCATCCGCCCGCAGATGGCAGATAGACGGACAGCGGGCGCTCGGTCTTGTCCAGTTCGATGAAATCGATGTCCCAGTGTTTTAGCGTCAGTTCCCAGCGGCGCTTCTCGCCGGCGACGTAATCATCCATGCGTTGACCGAACAACTCACGGATTTGTGCAGCGCGGTCGAGCGGCGCCGCTTTCCGGTCCTGGGCCGCGGGATAGCGGAACGACACCGCGAAGGTCCACGGCTCGTCCGCGTCATGCCCGTCCGGCACGAAAAGCTTGTGTTCCAGCAACAATCCGTGCCCGAGTGCGTATTCCATCAGCGGGTAATGCCATTTCATGTAAAGGGCGAGCCATTCGTCTTCAAAGCCACCCCTGATCGAATAAAAGGAAATGCCGAAAGGCTGCATGCATTTTCCGCGGCCATTGTTGCCTTGTGCCTGGACCAGCGAGGCGAAGGCGATGACGAGGCAACCGATAAGAAGTGTCCTGCCGTGTCTTGCAATCATGTCATTTCATCCCCGGAAGTAGTGACGGTTCGTCGAACTTACCCGAGTATAGTGAAACTGTTGGCGGCGTCACCGATGCGATAGTCTAGGAAACGGATTCGGCCGCATTGATGAACAAACGATGATCAGGTCTTTTGCAATCACACTGCTTGTGTTGCCAATCGTTGCATGGACGCAGAGCCCCGTCGAATACGAGGTGTCCTTCGACAATGCCGTGCACCATGAGGCGAGGGTCAGGGTGACATGGCGCGAGATCGGCGCCGAACCGTTGCAGATGCGCATGAGCAGATCTTCGCCGGGACGTTATGCCATTCACGAATTCGCAAAGAACGTGTATGCGGTAGCGGCTGTCGACGGTAAGGGAAAGCCGCTGGAGGTTACCCGTCCCAGCCCGTATCAGTGGGATGTCGCCGGGCACGACGGTACCGTATCGGTGACTTACACGCTGTATGCAGATCGCGCGGGAGGGACCTACTCCGGCATCGATCTGACCCATGCCCACCTCAATATGCCCGCAACCTTCATGTGGGCACGCGGCTTCGACGACCGGCCGATCACCATCCGTTTCAGTCCGAACGACGAATCCTGGAAGATTGCGACGCAGCTGGCGCCGACTGACGATCCGCGCGTCTTTACCGCACCGGATCTGCACTATTTCATGGACAGCCCGACGGAGCTCAGCGATTTTTCCGAGCGCAGCTGGGACATCGACTGGAACGGCAGGACCTACACGATCAGGCTGGCAGTGCACCACGACGGTACAGAAGAAGACGTCGATACCTTCCTGGGGAAAGCGAAAAAAGTGGTTGCCGCTCAGGTCGAGGTTTTCGGCGACTTGCCGAACTTTGATTACGGCACGTATACCTTCATAGCGGATTTTCTGCCGTATGTATCCGGTGACGGCATGGAACATCGTAATTCGACGATCCTCACGAATTCACGCTCGTTGCATGAGGCAGAATTCAGCCAGCTCGGCACGCTGTCGCACGAATTTATCCACGCCTGGAACGCGGAAAGAATACGACCACGCCAGCTCGAGCCATTCGATTTCGAGCAGGCGAACATGTCGCACAACCTCTGGTTCATGGAGGGTTTCACTTCGTATTACGGGCCGCTGACGATCATGCGCGCCGGTGAATCGACGCTGGACGAGTACGCGCAGATCCTTGCCGGATCGATCAACACAGTTTCCTTCTCACCCGGAAGATCGTTTGCGTCGTCCCAGGGCATGAGTATCCAGGCCCCGTTCGTCGATGCCGCCGCCTCCATCGACCCGACAAATTTTGCGAATACCTATATTTCGTACTATACGTACGGTGCGGCGATCGGCCTGGCGCTCGACCTGACGCTGCGCGAAAAATTCAGGGGCGTCACGCTCGATACGCTTATGCGTCACGTCTGGCAACTGCACGGCAAGACCGAGGTGCCGTATACGACCGACGATTTGCAGAACGCGCTCGCGCACATCACGGATGATGAGCAGTTTGCGGCGGCTTTCTTCGAAAACTACATAAGCGGCCGGGAGCTGCCTGATTATGAGTCGCTGCTAGCCAATGCAGGCCTGCTGTTGCGCAAAGCCAATGCCGGTAAGGCCACTGTCGGCCCGGTGTCGCTCAAATTCGACGGCAAAGCGGCAATCATCGAGGAAAACACGATCATCGGCAGTCCATTGTACGAAGCCGGCCTCGATCGCGGCGATCAGATTCTCGCCATCGACAGGCTGAAGATCGAAAGCGAGAAGCGTTGGAACAATGCGGTCCGGCGTTACGAGCCCGGCGACACGGCGAAGATTCGTTATATCCAGCGCGGCATCGAGCGCAGCGCGGAACTCCGGTTCGATGAAGACCACAAACTCGAGATCGTGACCTACGAATCGGCGAGCAGGGATGTGAGCTGGTCGCAGCTCGCATTCAGACGAAGCTGGCTGGGCGAGTAATCCGCCCTCCAGTAACGGGCGACCGGCCGCACGGAGAATTGAACCTGTCGGGCTGACACGGCGACTTACCTGAAAACAACAGCTGCAAAGGCACGGCTGTGGCGCCTCGAGCCCGCCGGATGCTTGCAGCGATACGCCGTAGACAATTGACAGGAGTTGAGGCATGCATAAATCCCTAAAAAGACCGAGTATCTTGCTACTGTTCCCTGTACTGATGATCGCGAGCCCGGTGAATGCCGACGGCCTCAAATTCGAAGCAAAGCTGTCTGGTGCCCAGGAGGTCATGGAAGCCATGACCCCGGCAAGGGGGCGCATCGTCGCGAAATTCGACGCGGCATTCACGAGAGTCCGGGTCGATCTGAGGATCAGGGGCCTCACCGGCGACTTTGTCGGGGCGCACTTTCATTGCAACCGGGCAGGCCTGAACGGCACTGTCGCTTTCGGCCTGGTGAATCCCGGCCCACTGTCACTGGTCGGTAACAGAATACGCGGCACGCTGACCAATGCCGACTTCAACAATAACGACTGTGTCCCCAACATTGGCAGACCGGTCAACAACATCGCCGCTTTGGCATTCGCGATGCGTGACGGCCTGATTTACGTCAATGTCCATTCCGTGCCCGATTTCGCAGCGGGTGAAATCCGCGGCCAGATGCTGCCGGCGCACGATGACGACGACGACAGTGACAGCGACAGCGACTAAAGTTGCAGCGAAATCTTTCTTGACTATTTCGTCGCGGCAATGTCGATGATCGTGTACCAGAGGAACTGCACCAGCTGTTTCATCGCTTCCTCGGATACCCGTTCGTTGTCGCCGTGGGCGCCGAAACCGCTGTTTCTTTCCTCGATCGTGCGTATCGGGCCGATGCCATAGGCGGGCACGCCTTTCGCCCGCACCTGCGCCATGTCGGTGGCGCCGGTCGCCATCGACGGCAACACGGTCGCTTCGGGATACAGGCGGCCTGCAACCGTTTCGAGGGACTGGAACATCTCGTTGTCGATAGGCGAGGGCGGCGCCGCAGGGCGGTATATCGGCTCGGGCACGACGGTGATCTGCGGATCGTCGATCAAGGCGGCGAGCTTTTCGTAGAATGCATCGACGTCCTCGTCCGGCAACATGCGGATGTCGAGGATTGCACTGGCTTCGGATGGAATGACGTTCCTGCGAAAGCCCGCGTCGATCACCGTCGGCACGACCGATGTCCGCAGCACCGAGTAGTGGTAGGGGAAGGCCTCCAGGAAATACTGCTGGATCGCGTCCGTCTCCTCCGGATTCTCGATATTGCGGTAACGCCAGGCATCCTCGGGATCGGAAATCGTTGCCAGGCGATCGAAATACGCGCGCGTCGTGTCGTTCAATCGCATCTCGGTTTTCCAGGTCCCGGCCTTGGCGACCGCCGCCGCCAGGTGCGTCACGGCGTTGTCCAGTCGCGGCCGGGAGCCGTGCCCCGCCGAGCCGCGAGCGACCAGCGTCGCGCGGCGCGGCATTTTTTCCGTCGTCTGGATCTCGACGGTTTTGACGCCACCGGCCTCGAGCACGCCGCTGCCGCCTTCGGCAAGGCAAAACTCTGCCGCGATCTCGTCCCAGTGATGCTCGACCATGTAATTGATGCCGACGTGCGGCGTGCCTTCCTCGCCGGACTCGGCGAGGAAAATAATGTCACGATCCAGATCGACGCCATATCGCTTCAGCATCAGCATGACCATCAGCCCCGCCGCCACGTTGTCCTTGTCATCGAGCGTGCCGCGACCGTAGATGAATCCGTCCTTGCGCGCGCCGCCGAACGGATCCTCCGACCAGCGCTCCGGCTGCACTCCGACGACGTCGGTGTGTCCCATAATAAGTATCGGGCGTTTGCTGCCGTTACCCGAGATTCGCGCGACGAGATTCGCGCGGTCAGGTTGCAGCGCGTAAAGCTCTGAATCTATGCCTTCACTGGCGAGCACTTCCTTCAGATAGTTTGCGACAAACGTTTCGTTGCCCGGCGGATTCGAAGTGTCGATGCGGACCAGTCGGATCAGGTGATTGATACTCTCCTCGCCCGTTTGCTCCCAGTCGACCAGGTAACGATCCTGGGCGGATGCGCCAAAAGCAATAAGTATCAGAATACACACAACCGCTTTACGCATAACGATGATCCCCCGGTAAAAGCTATCCACGAAGCGGGCGAGTGTACCGCACCTGCCTGCTCAATTTCGCCGATGGCAAATGCTAATCTTGTCAGCTGCGTTACAGCGAGATATGCAAATGACGATGCCAGAAGACCTTGCGCCAGAGACCTATGTCGCTCATGGCATGCACGAGCCCGACCCTGTCAGCGGCGACCTGATTCCGGCGATTCAACCGTCGACGACGTTCGCGCGCGACGCGGATTACCGGCTGATCTCGGCGGCGCACAGCTATGCGCGCGACGAGAATCCGAGTTACCTGGCGGCAGAGCGCATGCTTGCGCAGCTCGAGGGCGGTGAGCAGGCGCTGCTGTTTTCTTCGGGAATGGCTGCGGCCAGCACGGTCATCCAGTCGCTGAATCCAGGCGATCATGTTGTCATCCCAAAGATCATGTACTGGGGTTTGCGAAACTGGATGGTCGACTTTTGTGCCCACTGGGGTATCCAGCTCGAGCAGTTCGACCCTGGCGACCCCGACGATCTTGCGCGTGTCGTGAAACCGGGCAAGACCGCGCTCGTCTGGATCGAAACGCCCTGTAATCCAACGTGGGAGGTGATCGACATCGCACGCGCCGCGGAAATCGCGCACGGCGCGGGTGCGCGTCTCGCGGTGGACTCGACCGTACCGACGCCGGTGCTGACCCGGCCCATCGAGCACGGCGCCGACATCGTCATGCATTCGGCGACCAAGTATCTGAACGGCCACGGCGACGTCGTCGCGGGCGCGCTCGTTACGGCAAGAAAAGACGACTTCTGGTCCGGGATCCGCAAGACTCGCGCCGAGGTTGGCGCGATAGCGGGCGCGTTCGAGGCCTGGCTGTTGCAACGGGGCATGCGAACGCTGTTCCTGAGGGTAAGGCGTGCGAGTGAGTCGGCGCTCCGCATTGCCAGGCATTTCGAAAATCATCGCGCAATTGCGTCGCTGCTGTATCCGGGACTCGAGCGTCATCCCGGGCACGCCGTCGCGAAAAAACAGATGTCGGGAGGATTCAGCGGCATGCTGTCGCTGCGCATCAAAGGTGGCCCGCAAAGCGCATTGAATGTCGCCAGGCGATGCAGGGTGTTCGTGCGCGCGACTTCACTCGGTGGCGTCGAGAGCCTGATCGAGCATCGTTACTCGATCGAGGGGAGCCGTAGCCCGATACCCGAAGATCTGTTGCGCCTGTCGATCGGCATCGAACACGCGGACGATCTCATCGCCGACCTCGAGCAGGCTCTTACCTGAAGACTTATTCCCCGACCGTCTGGAACTGGTACATAGCCTCGACCATCGGCGGCAACGGCTCGCCATAACGCCCGATCCAGTCGTGATACAACCTGCGGATCCGCGCGGTGCTGTAAAGACGCGCCAGCGCACGGTCCGCGAGCAGCCGGAAATCGGTATCGCCGCGCTTGAGCATCAGGGCGTAAGGCTCGTATGAAAACACGTCGCGCGAAATCGAGTAGCGTGAGCGGTCCTGCGAACGAACGACCTGTCCGATTAGCATGATGCGGTCCGACGCAAAACCGTCCACTTTGCCCGAGTTCAAGAGATCCATGCCTTCGGCGCGGGACGTGACGATTCGGAGCGTGATCTTGAAGTCGTTATTGTTGATGTATTTGCGAATGGCGTCATGCGTCGTCGTGCCGCGAATCACTGCCACCGTCTTTCCGGAAAGCTCGGAGACGGAATTGATCGAATTGTCACTCCGGCTGAGCACTGCGCCACCGGTAATGTAGGTCAACAGGGTGAAATCGACTCGTTCGCGCCGCGCCAGGGTAACCGTCGTCGGCCCGCACTCGATGTCGATATCGCCGTTGACGACGGCGCTGATACGGTCCTCCGGGAGAATCAGCGGGACGTAGGTAATCTTGACTTCCGCGAGTCCGACGACATCCCGTGCAGCATTCGCAATGCTGCGGCACAAGGCGATCGAATATCCGGTCGGCGTGCCGTCGTCTCCGACCAGTGACATCGGTGGTGAATTGGGCACGTATCCGATGCGAAACTCGCCTGTGTCGGCGATGCGTTTCAACGTGCCTCGGAATTCCTGGGCATTCGCGCCCGAGGCAATCACCAGTGTGATGAGGACAAGCGACAGGTATCTGGGCATGCTGTTTCCCGTCTGTGTATAGGGATCTATTCAGGTGCTAGTCTGGCAATGTGACCGGGTCAAGTAAACCCGGGCGATAGTTATATCATGAGCGGGCGACGCGTCTATTTGTCCAAATCGAGGCTGATGTCAGCGCGACAGTGTCTGAAGCGCCTGCACCTCGAAATTCACCGTCCGGAACTCGCTGTCTACTCGGCGCAGGCACAGGCGGCGTTCGCCACCGGCCACGCTGTGGGTGAAATCGCGCATCAGATCTATGGCAACGAGCAGGCAGTGGTCATCCCCTACGAAGGGGGCATGGACCACGCGCTCAGGAAAACTGCACGCCTGGTCAGGGAAGGCCCGCGATATCCCATCTTCGAAGCGACATTTCAGCACGACGGCGTTCTGGTTCGTGTCGATGCGTTGTTGCCCGACGGCGATGCCTGGCGCATCGTCGAGGTCAAGGCCTCGACGTCAGTCAAACAGGAACACGTTTTCGACTGCGCCGCGCAACGCTGGGTGTTCGAGGGACTCGGGCATTCTTTGCGCAACATCGTTCTCGCGCACGTCGACAACGGCTTCGTTTACGAAGGCGAGGGCGATTTCGACGGCCTGCTCACGGAGGTGGACCAAACCGAGGACACGGGGAAATTACTCCCGGCCATGCCCGAATGGATTGCGGCGGCCCAGGCCGCGGCGGGAGGCGACGAACCGAAAATCGGCGTCGGCGCCCAGTGTTTCAGTCCTTACGAGTGCCCGTTCATTGGCCACTGCTGGCCGTCCGGTCCCGGGTATCCGGTGCAGGGTCTCGGCGGCAGCAAGGCGAAACTCGGCGAGCTGATCGCCGAGGGTTACGAGGATATCCGCGATGTGCCGCTCGAGCGCCTGAACGACAAGCAACGGTGGATTCATAAAGTGACCCGCAGCGGCAAACCCGAAAAGCTGCCGGGGGCGCGCGCCTTCGTGCGATCGCTCGAGTACCCGCGCTATTACCTCGACTTCGAGACAATTTCACCGGCGATTCCGCTGTGGCCGGGCACCAGGCCCTACGAAACGCTGCCGATTCAATGGTCTTGTCACTATGAACCCAAGCCGGGCGTGCTAAAACACGCCGATTTTCTCGATCTGTCCGGCTATCCGCCGATGCGCATCGTGGCCGAATCGCTGATTCGGGTCCTCGGCAAGGAAGGACCGGTCCTGACTTACACCAACTACGAAGAAAAAGTCCTGAAAGGACTGCTCGTACGCTATCCGGACCTCGCAGCGCCACTGACGGCGATCATCGCGAGACTCGTCGATGTGCACCTGCCGACGCAGCAGTACTATTACCATCCGGACATGGCCGGCTCCTGGTCGCTGAAAGCCGTGCTGCCGACGGTAGCGCCCGATATGCGCTATGAAGAACTAGAAGGAATTCAAGAAGGTACAGCAGCTTCTGAAGGTTATTTGGAGGCTATCCGCCCGGACACGCCCGAAGCGCGAAAAGCGGCGCTCAAAAGGCAGCTGCTGGCCTACTGCAAATTCGACACCGAGGGTTTGGTTCGCCTCGTGCAGTTCCTCGGCTCCGCCTGATACCGGGGCGTTTCCGCGGAAACTTCTTAGCGCGCCTGTAAAAATAGGCTTGACTGCATACGGCCCGGCCATCGCAGATGGCGGGATTATGGCGGCGATCGGATTTCATCGCACGGCGCAAATGTCGGCGATGTCTCCAGATAAAGGGACCGGCTAGATTGGTAATTCCCGCTGGCCGGGCTGCCAGCGGGCGAGATTGATGTGTGCCGTGCCGATCCCAAGCCCTCGCACCCATTTGGCGGCAGCATCCAGCGTCACCCAGGTCCTGATTTTGCCCTTGCGGGTCTCCGCGGTGACCGAGCCGTTTGGCGTACTGGCCTCGACGTGAAACCGGGCGCCGTTGCCAATGATGTGCACCTGCTTGATGGCACCGGCGGCCACCATCGCTTTCATCACCTTTTCATCCATTCCGGGTCCCCGTGTAACGTTGGCCACGATCCGGTATGGCGATGCCGGTGTGCTCGCAGTGGCGGCGGATCAGCATCTCGACCATGTTGGCCACGCTCCGGTGCTCCCTGTCCGCAGCCTCGCGCACGGCATCCTTGATGCCGGGATCGATCCTGAGATTGAGGGTGGCACTCTTGGTCTTTGCCATCGGATTGATGTATTGCAATAGTGGCGCAAATGTAACGCATTCTGCGTCGGATTGGAAGCCTCGTTGGCGCCGGGCCGGATGGCGGATCAGGGTATGGAGGTCAATCGGGGGGAGGCCAGGACAATGCCGCTACTGACGAGGAGTGACGGGTCCTTCGGCTAATTCCGAAACGCCGGCGGCTTGTCGCTATCCGTCTGCAGATAGCGGTCCCTGAGCAAGGTCTGGCGGCTCTGCATGGGGATCGATTCGCCATTGATGAGCACCTGTTCGGGATAACTCGTGAGCTCGAGGGGATCGGCGCCCCAGATGACCAGATCGGCGGCTTTGCCGATCTCGATCGAACCGACTTCACTGTCGACCCCATACATCTCGGCAGGCGCGAGGGTGATTGCCCGCAACGCGTCGTCCCAGCCCATGCCGTTGGCAACCGCGTTGCCGGCCGACTGCGTGATGTTGCGCGCCTGGTGAGTATTCTCGCCGGCACCGAAGGCGACACGCACGCCGGCGTCGGCAAGCAAGCCGCCCGTTTCGAGGCGTGCATTCAGGTGGTCGAAGTCGCCGGGCAGGTTACCCATGCCGTCGATGATGACGGCTACGCCGGCCGCCGCGAGCTCATCGGCCAGCATCCAGGATTCCGCGCCGCCGATGATGACCGCATTCACGTCGAATTCCCGCGTCAGATCGATAATGAGTTCGATGTCACTCGCGCGGTTTGCATTGAAGATCATCGAACTTTCGCCTTCGAGGACGCCGACGAGCGCGTCGAGATCGGCGCGGCTAACAGACAATTCGCGCCAGTCGCCGCGATCGTAAGCGTCCATGTTCTGCCCGAACTCGCGCGCATCCGTGAGTGCCGTCCGCAGTTGTTGCACGGCCGCTGCTCGCGATCCCGCAGCGACCGAGCTACCCGCCTCGCCGAAGTTCACGACCACGGCGGCGCCGCGACGCGTGAGGTAGTCGCCCGAATCGCCGAGTTGCACGACGGAGGCCAGCCCGGACAACACGCGACTCGTGTTCCCCAGCTCATCCGGCTCGTCGGCGAAAGGTGTGATCGCCGCCCTCGTCACCCCTTCGATGCGCGTGATCGGGATGATCGCAGAGCGCCGGTTGTAGGCATCGGCTGCATCGAAAGCCGCCGAGAAATCATCGCCCCGCTGAATCGCGTCGTTCGTTCCATCGACGGCCCCGACCTCGCTCAGTCCCAGTTGTCCCGTGGGGCTGAAGAGGCCCGGTGTGACAATCTTGCCGCCTGCATTGATCAGTATCGAACCATCGGGCACGTCCACGTCAGTACCGATTTCCGCAATGCGGCCGTTCTCGATCACGACAGTCGCGTTTTCGAGAGTGCCGTTGGGACCGACCGTGTGCACCGTGCCATCGGTAATCGCGATCGTCTGTGCAGGCGCAGTGCTGGTAATCAACACAGAAATTGCAGCCAGGTAAACCCGCCTTTTCATTGTGCACCTCCATGCAGGGCGGAGGTGCCGAGGGTGAAATCGGTCACCGGGTTGACGTCGTCGTTGCCGCGTTCGTAGACGAGCGCGCCGTCGATGTAGACTTTTTCTGCCAATGTGTAGACGCTGAACGGGTTGCCGCTCCACACGGTGACATCGGCCATCTTGCCGGGTTCGAGCGTGCCGGTGACGTCGTCGATACCGAGCGCCTTGGCTGCGTTACTGGTAAACCAGCGCACCGCGCGTTCCGGTGCGATATCGATGCCGACCCTTGCTGCGGCGCCGATCACTTTGGCACTTTCCTGGTTCAGCCGCTGAATGCCGATCGCGCTGTCGGAATGCATGACGGTGCAGGCACCGGCGCGATCGAGGAGGGCCGCGTTTTCGCGGATGCCATCGAACGCCTCCATCTTGAAGCCGTACCAGTCCGCCCAGATGGCGGCGCATGTGTCGTTCTCCCGCAGCAGGTCGGCCACCTTGTAGGCTTCGACGGCATGGTGAAATGCGGTGATCTTGTAACCAAACTCTTTCGCGATATCGAACATGATTGCCATTTCGTCCGCGCGGTAGCAGTGGTTGTGCACGAGGATCTCGCCATCGAGTACGCCGGCGAGAGTCTCCAGTTTCAGGTCGCGCTTCGGCGCCTCGTCCTGGCCTTTCTCGGATGACTGCAGTTTGTTGCGATAGTCATCGGCGTCGATCCAGGCGCTGCGATAGCCGGCGACGTTGCCCATGCGCGTTGACGGTGCTACGCCGCGGGTGCCGTAAACGCGCTTGGGATTTTCCCCGCAGGCCATCTTCAAGCCGTGAGGTGCGCCGGGGAACTTCATTGCCTGCACCGACTGGCCGGGCACGTTTTTCAGCGTGACGCCGCGGCCGCCGAACAGGTTCGCGGAACCCGGCAGGATCTGCAGCGCGGTGACGCCACCCGCGAGTGCCGTGACGAAACCGGGGTCCTGCGGCCAGACCGCATGCTCGGCCCAGACCTCCGCGGTATTCGGCGCGGTTGCCTCATTCCCGTCGGAATGCGCATTGACTCGTGGCGACGCGTAGACCCCGAGATGCGAGTGCACGTCGATGACGCCGGGCGTGATCCACTTGCCGCTCGCATCGACGACCACTTTGCCATTCTCGTCGAGGTCGGTGCCGACGGCGACGATCTTGCCGTCATCCATGACGAGGTCGGCATCGTCGAAACGTTCGCCGGTGCCGGTCAGAATAGTCGCGCCCTTGAGGATGGTGGCTTCGGACGGCAGTGGCCGGTAATGACTCGAGTAGGGTGCCGGACCGTCGTACTGCACGCCGCGCTCGCAGGCGGCGAGCAGCAATACTGCCGACAGCGGTACCGTCGTGCATCGCGGGATCTTCATCATTGCTCAGCTCGGTTTTTTGCTTGTTGATCCGGAGGCTGCGCAGCATAACAAAATTCCATGGTGCTAAAGTGTGCGGATCAGCGGGTGGAGATATCGATGAAAAGACTGCTCATGGGCCTGGTGACGTGCTTGCCTGCATTCGGACTGAATGCGAGCGACGGCCTCGACTTTCACGAAGACTATTATCTCGGCTTCTCACAGGGCGCCTATTACGGGCTGATGCTCGCGGGCGTCGACTACGACGTCGCATGGTGTATGAAATCGGAGCTCGCCCATGTCGGTGCGGAGATGGGTACCGGCGGAGAGTTCCAGGCCAGGATGGAATCGATGCTCGCCGAGTGCCGCGAGCAGTATCCGCCGCGCGAGCCGCAGTAAATCGATTTCGGAATCTCCGTGCGTCGTATTAGTATGGCGCCATAACAATTCCAATACGGGAAATTCATGAGCGCAAAAAATTTCGAACTTGTGGCCGGCAATGGCCTGCTCGACCGGAGGATTTTCCTGAAAGCGGGCGCCGCAGGCGGCGCCACACTGTTGACGGCGACTGCGGCGGGGCTCGAACGCGAAGCATGGATGAAAATGCCGGGCGGCCCAATGAGCGAAAACGGTGCGCCGTCCGCTCACGAAGCGCACGTCAAGCGAATCGCGATCGCGTCGCAGCCGGGAACGACCGGCACGGGCGTGTCGCGAACACCGCTCGAATATCTGGACGGCATCATCACGCCCAGCCGGCTGCATTTCGAACGGCATCACAGCGGCATACCCGATATCGATCCGGATAGACATCGCCTCGTTATTTTCGGCATGGTCGAGCGACCCTTGTCGTTCACCCTCGATGCGCTCGCCCGATACCCGATGAGATCGAGGGTCCAGTTCCTCGAATGCTCCGGTAACAGTGGTGGCTCCATCGCACCCGAGCCGATGCAGGCGAGTTGCGGCACGATCCACGGCCTGGTCGCTGCGAGCGAGTGGGGCGGTGTGCCCCTGTCCGTGCTGCTGGACGAGGCGGGCGTCAAACGCGGGGCAAAGTGGATCATTGCCGACGGCGCCGATTCGGCGATGATGAGCAGGAGCGTGCCTCTGGACAAGATCATGGATGATGCGATCGTAGCGCTGTATCAGAACGGTGAGCGCTTGCGGCCGGGCAATGGTTATCCGATGCGTCTGTTCCTTCCGGGCTGGGAAGGCAACGCATCGGTGAAATGGCTGCGCACGATCAAGGTAACGGCGGAGCCGGCGATGTCCAAAGACGAGACCTCGAAGTACTCCGACCTGAATGATGAGGGGATTGCGACCTTGTTCACCTTCCCGATGGGCGTGAAATCAGTGATCACGAGTCCGTCGCACGGCATGACCATGGGATCCACCGGAACCTACCAGGTCTCCGGAATCGCCTGGAGCGGGGCCGGCAAGATAAGACGTGTCGAAGTGTCGGCCGACGGCGGCGACAGCTGGGGAGACGCGGCGCTCGATGATCACGTGTTATCCAAATGTCTGACGCGATTCCGCGCCGCGTGGAACTGGGACGGTGGGCCCGCAGTCATCATGAGCCGGGCGACGGACGAGGCAGGCAATGTGCAGCCGACGCGCGGCCAGGTACTGGCGGGCAGGGCGGCCGGCCAGTTCTATCATTACAACGGCATCCAGGCCTGGGCGATCAGCGACGACGGGGAGGTGACGAATGTCTACGCGTAGTATCCCGTTGTTCGTCGCCGCCTGGTTGTTTGCAGCGGGAATGGCGTCGGCGGAAGACAGTCCGCGGCTCGGGGAGGCGCTGAGCGCCGAGCAGATTGCCGCATTGGATTACACGATCATGCCCGACGGTGACGGTCTGCCGGAAGGCTCCGGCAACGCCGTCGCGGGCCGCGATGTCTACCTGAAGAATTGCCTCGCCTGTCACGGTGAAAACGGCACCGGTGGCGTCAATGACGCCTTGTCGGGCGGACACGGCTCGATAAACGGACCGCAGCCGCAGAAGACCGTCGGCAGTTATTGGCCGTATGCGACGACGATCTTCGATTATGTGCGCCGCGCGATGCCGCTGCAGTCGCCGGGCGTACTGTCGAATGACGACATCTATGCGGTCACTGCATACCTTCTTTTCATCAACGACATAATCGCCGAGGACACCGAGATGAATGCCGATTCGCTGGCAAATGTCAAAATGCCGAATCGCGATAATTTCGTCTGGGGGTACGAGCCCAGGTAGTCCAAAACCCTGTATTTCAAACGTTTTCGGCAATCCGGTAAAGTTGAGCCAGTGCTCAAGAAACCAGCCGGGCGCATCGCAGAATTGTGATCTCGCTCAGCGAGGAAAAGCCCCGTTTTTGCTAGTCTTCATCGTGTTCCGCATGGATTGAAGAGTGGACTTTGACAATGCAAAAGGAACTTGTACTTCGAGACAATCAATTGCCGTCGGACGTCATCCGCGCGATCGAGGACGGTCGCAAAATCGAGGCGATCAAAATACTCCAGGAGGCCACCGGCCTTGGGCTTGCAAATGCCAAGGTGCTCGTCGATCGCGTTTATCGCGCCCGCGGTCCGAAAAAACCGATTCAGACTTTCAAGGATGAAAATCACGGCACGGGAAAATGGCTGGCGTCGCTGGTTGCCGTGATGGTTCTGGCAACAGCCTACTTCTATTACAACGGCATCTGATCCTGATCCACTGATGTATTGTCAGCACGGTATGGCTGCGTCGTAGCACCGTGTGCGGTTTTCCGGTTTCTTGTTTGGGTTTATCATAGGCGTATGGCGGTTGGCCTGAATGTCGAGGATGTGAAATGACCACCAATGATCAGCCTATGGATCATGTACCACCCAATAAGATGACGGACGAAAAACGAAGTACTTCCGAGCTCGAAAGAAACGTCAAAGAGAAGTCGACGTGGCTGAGGCTCTTTTTCATGATCGTACTCGCGGTTCTGTATGGCCTGTCCCGATTGGTCATTGCCGCCGTTGTCGTCATCCAGTTTTTCTATGTGCTGTTCACCGGCGAGACTAATGAGCAACTCAAAACCTTCGGGCACTCGCTGGCGATTTACTCCTACGAAGTCGTCGATTACCTGACGTTCAACACGGAAAAAAAGCCGTTCCCGTTCGAGGGGGAATGGCCGACGTCCCTGCCGCAAGACTGAAGAAGCTCTTTGACACCATGATTCGAGCCCGGGCGCAGCATGCATTTGCGCCCGGGTATTTGCTTGATCTGTGAATACCGAATTGCTGCAATCCGACTGGGCTGTCTGGTTAGCGCTGCTCGCCGTACTGATTGCTCTTGTCGCGATCGCGCCGCGGCTCTTGCGGCGAACGTCAAGATTCAAGCTCAACCGCGTCGTGGCCGACATGAAACAATCGCGCAAGGAGTTCAGGCAGGTCGCTCGTGCGGCTGCCAAAGCGGAGAAAAGGGCAGAGCGGCTCTCCAAACGCGCCGAGCACGTCAAGCCTCGTATCCTCCAGGAAGCGAAAGATGCGGTGGAAGACGCGAAAGCGCTGCAAAAAATTCTGCACGACAAGGTGATGGTCTCCGAGAATCACGTGCGGCGTGTCATCTATGACGAATTCCCGCCGACGGAACATGAGCGGTTGCGGAAGAAATACCTGCCCCGGGACATCGAGGACGATCGTCCATTTTCGTTTTAGACAGACTGCCGGCCCCGATTTCTAAGTAAAATTACGAATTCACCGGGTCGCGATGGCTCACCGACAATGCGCTTTCCGTTCGACGAGGTGCAGGTGGCCTTACATGATAGAAATGGTGATTACCGTCTGCGAGATCCTCGGGCCGCTGGCCGTGATTCTCATCGGCCTCACGCTCGTCGGTATCGCGATGGGCAAGATCAAGGTCTGACAGCGTCGGCCGGACTCTGTAACCACCCATCCCAGCCGGGACCGCGGACCACGCGGCCCGGCGTCGCTCCGGTATGTCTGCCGTTCCCTAAGACCTGTTTCCCGTTGACGAAAACGTGCCGGACGCCGGTTGCGTACTGATGCGGCTCTTCGAAGGTCGCATGGTCGGCGATTCTTTCCGGGTCGAAGACCACGACATCGGCGTAAAATCCCTCGCTCAGCTCGCCTCGCTCTGTGATACCAATGTTGTAGGCGGGCAGCGAGGTCAAGCGGCGAATCGCTTCTTTCATTGGAATGATTTTTTCCTCGCGCACATACTTGCCGAGGAGCCGCGCGAAGTTGCCGTAGGCACGCGGATGCGGATTCGTCTCCATGAACGCACCCTCCGCGGCGAGTGCGCCGGCATCGGAGCCGAAGCTGATCCAGGGTCTCTGGAGTTGCCGTTTCACGTTTTCCTCGGACATGAGGAAATACACGGCGTCGACGCGACTGTCGTCCTCGATCACGAGATCGATTGCCGTCTCCGCCGGATCGCTATTACGCTCATCGGCAACTTCCTGCAGGGTCTTGCCGGTAAGCGGCCGAAGCCGCTCGTTCTTGAAACCGACAAGCAGGATATTCTCCGGGCCGGCACCGACGTAAAAGTTTTCCCATTCGTCCGTCGGCTGTCTCATTTCCTCGACGACCCGGGCGCGAACCTCCGGATCCTTGAGACGCGCGATCCAGGCGTCGTGGCCGCCTTCCTGAACCCACAAGGGCATCGTCGCATAGAGACCCGTGGATCCGGCGGTGTAGGTATACATGTCGGCAGTGATGGCCAGGCCGGCGGCACGCGCCGCCTCGATCAGGTCGAATACGTTGCCGAGCTTGTGATAGTTGTTCCTGCCTGCAGCTTTCAGGTGATAGATCTCCGCGGGCGCGCCGGTAAGGCTCGCGATCTTGATTAATTCCTGCACACCTTCCTCGAAACGATTGCCTTCGGAGCGGATATGCGAGATGTACCCGCCACCGTATTCCGCGGCAGCCCCGACCAGCGCAATGAGTTCATCGGTGTCCGCGAAATTGGCCGGTGCATAGATCAGCGACGAGCCGACGCCGAGTGCGCCCTCGCGCATCGCCTGGCGAACCAGGTTTTTCATGCGCTCGAGTTCCGCGTCGGTCGGCGGCCTGTCTGCATAGCCGATCTCGTGGATGCGAACGGTCGTCGCGCCGACGTATGATGCGACGTTCGGAGAAATGCCCTTCGCTTGCAGGAACTCCAGGTATTCGCCGAGCGTCGTCCACTCGATGTCGTACTTGAGGTTCGTCTGACGTTCGATTGCTTCGGCGCGCATCGCTTCGTTAAGCGGTCCCATGGATCGTCCTTCCCCCATGACCTCCAGCGTGACGCCCTGCTTGATATCGCTCAATCCGCGGCCGTCAACGATCAGCGATTCCGTCGCCCAGGACAGCATGTTGATGAATCCCGGCGTGACCGCCATGTTCTCGGCATCGATTTCGATCCTGCCAGATTTGCCCGACAGGTCCCCGATGTATGCGATGCGGTCGCCCGAGATGGCGAGGTCATCCTCGAACGGGTCGCTGCCGAGCCCGTCATAAATGCTGCCGCCGCGAATAATGACGTCGTAATCCGCGTCGTCGGGATTCGGTACGCAGGCGACGACCAGCAGCGCCATTGCCGCGAACAGTGGCCACCGGACTTGCCTGATTCGCTTCATCATCAATCCTCCCCCGGGACTACATCGACGCCGCTACCGCCTCAACCTCGCGCCACACCCGAATGAGGTTACCGCCGAGGATCTTCCTGATGTCGTCCTCGCCGTAGCCGCGACGCAGCAGGCCCTCGATGAGATTCGGATAGCTCGACACATCTTTCAGGCCGATGGGCAAACTGTCACCTACGCCGTCGTAGTCCGAGCCAATGCCAACGTGGTCGACACTCGTCAGTTTGACAACATGGTCGAAGTGATCCAGCGTTTCCTCGAGCGTCGCGTAGGGATACGGTCCGTGTTCCTTTGCATACGCCGCATTGAAAGCCTCACGCGCTTCGTCGGACTCCTCTATTCCTTGCTCCTCGATATGAGCATCGAATGCGTCGCCTCTTGCCGTACTGTATTCGTTCGCCACTCGCGTAAGGAACGCCGAGCCGAAGTTAATCATAACCACGCCGCCATTCTCCGCGAGGCGTACGATCATATCGTCCGCAATATTCCGTTCCCAGTCCGGTGTGAAATGGCGGGCGGATGAATGTGATGCGATTGCCGGGGCCGTGGTAACCTCCATGACGTCCCAGAATGCGTCATCGGACACGTGGCTGATGTCGACCATGATTCCCAGGCGATTCATTTCCCGCACCACCTCGACGCCGAAGTCGCTCAGGCCACCCCATCGTTTATTGTCATCATACGACGAGTCTGCAATGTGATTTGAACGTCCGTGCGCCAGCGTGATGTATCGAATGCCGCGATCGTAGAAATACTCGAGATTGCCGAGATCACCTTGTATTGGTGAGCCGTTTTCCATTCCCATCGGCAACGAGATCAGTCCCTGCGCAAAATGTTTCTCGACATCATCAGGAGAAACAGCGATCGCGAATTTGTCGGGTGCTTGAGTGGCGATTCGATTGACGATGTCAATGAGCTGGTCCGCCACTTCCTTCGACCGTCCTTCTTCCTCGAGCCGGGCCGGCGTGTAGATCGACATGAATGGCGCATTTAGCCCGCCGGCAACCGCGCGCGGATGGTCGAAATCGCCGCCATCGGTGGCATTGGACACATCCGCCCATGCACCGTGGACACGGTCGGGGACGTCGATATGAGCGTCTACGATGATCGAATCCTTTGCGATTGCACGTGCCCGCGCAGCAAGATCGGGTGTCACGGACGGTTCGCCGGATCGAGTTTCCTGCTGTGGGCCCGGTCCGCATGCAGCGGACAGCGAAAGAATCGCCAAAACGGCGAAGATGCGCACGATCATTGATGCCCCCCGTAGAACGCTTCGTCTCGTTGATCTCGCGGACGCAAGAGTATAGTCGCTACGCATTGGCCGTGACACTAGGACGAGCCGGCGAGCGCCCGCAAGGCGGCCCAGTTGCCGGTTCGCTCCGCTTCGGCGACTCTCGCCTGCATGGCCGAATTCAGTATTTCGATTTCACCTACAATTGCAGCGAAGCCGCGGTCGCCGCGGATCGAGGTGATAAACGGATCGTTTTCCAAAAGCCAGCTATCGTACGGGATCGAGCCGCGAAATCCGGCATCAACCGCAGCCCGCAGTGCCTGTAAAGCATCCTCTCGCCTGCCGAGTAGCGCGAGAATCTGCACGTCGAGAATGCCCTGCCCGAACATTCCCAGGCGGGGTAATGACTGCGCTACCGGTAAGGAAGCGGTAAGCATCTCCGTTGCACGACCGACATCGCCGCGTTTCTGCGCGATGTAAGCCAGCTTGACGATGTCGCGGATCGTAAAGCGGTTGATCTCCAGTGTCGCATCGCTGTTCAAGATCGGATTCCGCATCAATACGTAATTTCGCGCCGTCTCGAGATCTCCGGCCAGGATCGCGGTGTCTGCGGCAATACCGAGTAGAAATTCAGGTGGTGCTTGCCCCTGTTGCAGAACACTGGAGAAAGCCTCGAGCGCAGCGACGAATTCGCCTTCCAGATAGTGCCGAAATCCGGGTATGACCGGCGCCAGTGGATGATCCGGCGGAAACGTCGCGAGCAAAGCCGTGACCCTTGAGATATCGCCGAGCTGCGAAAGCACGCCGAGTTGGACGTCCGCGAACATTGTGGGATCGGTGCTGAGGTCCCGCGCCTTGACGTTCCAGGCCAGCGCCTCGTCGAGGCGGCCCATGCCGAAAAGGTGTGCAGCGACATACCCGTATGCCGTCGGCCATTCCGCATGTATCTCGACCGCATCGAGCCACAGTTTCAGTGCAATATCGTTCTGCCCCTGTTGCGCATAGAGGGCAGGCAGGTTCAGGTAAGGAATGCGACCCAGCGGATCGAGCTGCATCGAGCGATGGTAAAGCGCGATGGCATCCTCGTAACGCTGTTCCTCGTCGCGCAGCGCGGCGAACCACATGTACGCCTGTGCATGATTGGGATTCAGGGATATTGCGTATTCGAAGGCGGCTTCCGCCTCGGCGTTTTCCGGACCCATTCGCGTTTGCGCCCACTGGTTGGTCTTCAGCAAACCCAGCGTGGCATACGCGTCCGCCAGCTCCGTATTAAGGTTAAACGCTTTGTCGAGGTTCTGCTGCGCGATCGCGTAGGCTTCCAGACGACTCAATGCGTTGTGGTTGATGAATAGCAGCAGGGCGCACTCGGCGAGCGCAACGTACGCTTCGGCGTAATTCGGATCCAGCTCGATCACCTGCTCGAACTGGCGCCGTGCTTCCTGCAGCGTCTCGATCCTTCGCAGATACAAATTGTCACGGCCGGAAACGTACAGGCTGTAGGCGCGAATGCTTTGTGTCGGGATACTGGTGGCCGCCACCTCGGTCCTCGGCGTCAGCGTCGCCCGCAACGCATTTGAGATCGCAGCGGAGATCTCGCTCTGAATCGAGAAGATGTTTTGCATCGTGAGCTGGCGATCGTAGGTCTGTGCCCAGAGATGTTCGTCTGTCTGCGCATCGATCAGCTGCACGTTGATCCTGACATTGTCTCCCACGCGTTGGACCGTACCTTCCAGGACGGTATCTACGCCCAGTTCTTCACCGATCTGCCGCAATTTCTTGCTCGTGTCCCGGTATTCGAGGACCGATGTGCGCGAAATGACCTTGAGTGAACCGATGCTCGCGAGCTTGGTGAGCAGATCATCGTGAATACCGTCGGTGAACAAGGCATTGTCCGGATCGACGCTCAAGCTCACAAACGGCAGAACGGCAATTGATCGTCGTAGTTCTCTGTGCGTATCACCAACCGCCTGGAATGTGTCTCTCACACCGCTGACGTTGAACGTGATCGAGACCGCGAGTGCGACAATCAACAGACCGATGATCGCGTAGTTGAATTTCTGCGTGGTCCTGACGTCGCGGGGAACCGTCAGATCGACGTCTTTGTCGAGTTTGACACCCTCCGGCGTAATCTCGAACACCCAGGCGGCGACCAGGGAAACGAGGAAACCGGCGAGCACGACGATGACATAAACCTGAAAAGTCGTTTCGTCGGCGCCGAACGTCGGCAACAACACCGAACCGGCCTCGATGATGATCCAGGCGACAAGCGCATAGGCAGCCGCCACGCGCAAAACGTTACGCCGCTTGAGCTCCGATAGAAAAGTGCCCATAGGGGCAAAGTATAAGTGATGTGGCAGTGCTCAGGAGCGTTCGCAGATTTCGTCACCGATCGCGACGACTGCGTCGACGAGAGCCTCGAAATCGGCCCGTTTGCTCCGATGGTTGCAGATCGCGACCCGAATCGAGAACTTGTCGTTGAGGACCGTCGACGAGGGCAGCGCGATGCCGCGCTCGTGCAACCGCATCAGGATTTCCGCGTTCAGATCGTCAAGTTCTGCGTCGCCCGGCGATTTCCCGACATAGCGAACATTGACGATGTTCATCGCGGTCGGCGCCAGTAGTTCGAGATGTTCGCGTTGCGAGACGAGATTCGTGAGGTACTTCGCCTGCCGGATATTCTGTTCGATCTGCTGCCCGTACCGATCGGCACCCTCTGTCTTCAGGGCGGTCCAGGCGCGCAGCGCCTTGAAGGACCGCGACAGCTGTACGCCGTATTCGGACAGGTTAACGGGGCCCGATGCCAGGCCACGCTCGAATTTCCTCAGATACGACGGCGTGACCGCGAAGGTATTGCGATGCGTGTCGCTCGACCTGATCAGTACACAACCGCAGTCATACTGCACGTAGAGCCACTTGTGCAGATCGAAGGCGAGCGAGTCCGCCCGTTCCAGTCCTGCGACGAGGTGCGCGTACTCGGGTGACAGCTTCGCGAACGCGCCGAAAGCAGCGTCTGCGTGCAGCCATACATTTTCCGCTGCGGCGATATCGGCCAGTTCGTCGAGCGGATCGATTGCGCCGGTATTGACGGTTCCCGCGGTGGCGATGATGCAGGCCGGCCGGTACCCGGCGTTGCGGTCATCGCGAATTGCGGTCCGCAAAGCGCCGACATCGATCGTGAAATCATCCCGCACGGGCACGACATGCAGGGACCTCGAACCGAGGCCGAGCAACTCTACCGCCTTTCTCAGGGAAGAATGCCCTTCGGACGACATGTAATAGACGAGGCGCGGGTGATCTTTGACGTTGACACCCTCGTCGCGCACGTCATAAGGCGCCGCATGAGTACGCGCCACCGCGAGACCGACGAGATTGGCCATCGACCCGCCGCTCACGAGCAAGCCGCTGGCGTCAGCAGGGTATTCCAGCAGCGATTTGAACCAATCGAGGAGCTGCAGCTCGACATAGCTCGAGGCCACCTCATCGAATCCGAGGCTTGCGGAATTCATCGCCGAGGCGACGAGATCCGCGATCAGTTGCGTCGGCGTGCCGGTGCCGCCCACCCAGCTCCAGAATCGCGGATGAATGTTACCGGTGGGGTAGGGCAGCACGTGCTCGCGGATCTGTTCATAGACTTTCTCGCGGTCCGTCGCCGTGCGCGGCACGCCTTCGGCGAAAAGCCGCCTGGCGGCCTCCGGCAGCGGCTGCCAGGCCGGCCGCTGGCCGACCGTCCTCAGGTACTCGAGCATGTCGTCGAACGCCCGGTGCCCCAGGCGCCGCAATGCCTCCCAATCCTCCGGATCGAGCGATCTTTCCTCGCCTGCTGGCGGAAATCGACTGGCCTCGGCACTCACGGCACTACCTCGCGGATTCAGGGGAACGGTCGGAGTGTCCAGTATGCGGCGGGCAGGCTCCGTGGCAATACACAATCGGGCCCCGGCCTCGCTTGCACAGCCGTTTACCGGACTTGACATAATTCAATTGACACTAATCCAAATTGATATCAAAATGATATCTATTGCTTCGTGGAGAGAGTGAGATGATTCGAGAAAAAGTGCGCAAAGTACTGTCCGGATACCTGATGCTGGTGGTCATCTTCGTCGCGCAACTGGCAACGTTTTACTGGCTGTATCAGGCCATCATCGCGCAGTCCGTCTGGTCCGTCGTCGGCGCGGCCATTGCGTCCCTGATCGTCGCCATCCTGTGGGCGGGTTTCTTCATGGTGCACCCGAACGAGGCGAGGGTGCTGCAGCTCTTCGGCGCCTATACCGGCACCGCGCACGAACCGGGCCTGCGCTGGGCCAATCCGTTCTACACCAAGCAACGCGTCTCGACGCGCGTCAGGAACTTCGAGTCCGGCAAGCTCAAGGTCAACGACCTGCGCGGCAGCCCGATCGAGATCGCGGCGGTCGTGGTATGGAAAGTCGTCGATACCGCGGAAGCCGTGTTCGAAGTCGACAACTACGAGGAGTTCGTCACCATCCAGAGCGAATCCGCGTTACGCAACCTGTCCACGACCTATCCTTACGAGCCGCATGAAGACGACGGGCTGAGCCTGCGGGGCGACCCTGCCGAGATTTCGCTGGCGTTGCGAAACGAGATCCAGGATCGCCTCGACAAAGCCGGCGTCAACGTCATCGAGGCGCGCATCAGTCATCTTGCCTATGCGCCGGAGATCGCCAACGCGATGCTGCGCCGGCAACAGGCATCCGCCATCATCGCCGCGCGCACGCAAATCGTCGCCGGTGCTGTCGGCATGGTGCGCATGGCATTGGACGAGCTGAAGCAGGCTGAAGTCGTGGACCTCGACGAGGAGCGCAAGGCCGCGATGGTCGGCAACCTGCTGACCGTGCTGTGCAGCGAGGAGGCCGCACAACCGGTTCTCAACACGGGGTCGCTGTATTCCTGACACTTGAGGTCTCCGAGCGATGAGTACCCGCAAAGCGTTCGCGCTTCGCATCGACAGGAAAACGCTCGATGCGATGCACCGCTGGGCCGACGACGATCTGCGCAGCCTCAACGCGCAGATCGAATTCGTATTGCGCGAGGCGCTGCGCAAGGCAGGTCGCCTGCCGACACCGGATGCCGACGAAAAAAAGAAATAGACCTCGCTAAAGACCGAAATCGGAGGGCAACTGGCACCGGCAGACGAGACCATCAGTCATCCGCGGTTTTCCCCCGACGGCAATTTACTCGCTGTTTCAATGGGGTCCAAAACCGGGAAAAACATCTGGATTCTCGATTTATCCGGCAAAAAAACTCAGCACCAGCTTACGACGGACGGCGGCATGAATCCCGTGTGGTCGCCGGATGGCAGCCAGGTCGCCTATTACAAGTGGGGGAAAGGGATTTTCAGCCAGTCACTCGATTCAGCGGGCGGGCCGCAGCGCCTGGTTCCTGACGAGGGATTCCTCATGCCGATAGAGTGGACCGCTGACCGGTTCCTGTTCAATCATCCGCAGCCCAAGCCAAGCGCTTCCTATTCGTATCTGGCTGCCGATGGCAGTCGCCATTCCATTACAACCGGTGTCAGGGTGCCGCTCGGCGCCTCGATTTCGCCGGACGGCCGCTGGATTGCCTACTCTGCGATCGATTCCGGCGTTCCGTACGTGTATGTAAGAGCGTTGACGAATGGAACTCGCAAATGGCCAGTATCTCGAGTAAGCGGGCTGAATCCAGAGTGGTCGGCAGATGGCCGGCGGCTCTATTTCGCTTCCGTCGACAAGATCATGTCTGTCGATGTATTCGGGGAGCATTCGCTGTCATTCGGCGAAGCAGAAGTCGAGCATGCGTATTCGGGAAGGGCCGACCTTACATTTGGTGCATACGACGTAACACCGGATGGCAGACGATTTGCCATCGTGGATATCGAGTATGGTCCTTCGCCCGGCGTTACCTACGTCAGCGATGTCCATCTGTTATTGCCGGAGCCTGTTGCGACCGCAACGGATCAGAAGAAAGACGAATAAGCCTCTGCTACGGTGCTAGACTGCAGTAACGGTGAACCTGCTGTCCCTCATTCTTATCTTTCTGGGCCTGTCGATTGCGGTCGCGATCTGTTTCATTGCCTGGGAGCTGTCGTCCGGGTTCTGGGATCCCACGCATGAACCCAACCATAAGAAAGAACCGGGCGGACCGAAAGAGTCGAAAGATCCACCCGGTTCTTGAGCGGAGCGGGGAGCTCCTTTGCCTCCGGCCCAAGCACCAGAGGCCCTGACGTTCATTGAATTGCCTTAGTTCCGGCGTCGCGTTCTGTTGGCACGTCCCTGGCCGCGATTTGCCGGTGCGGCTTCCTGCACATTGCTCTGGCGCTGTACGGCCGGTCGCGTCGCCTGGCGCTGCGGCGCTGCCTGCCGCTCGACACGCTGCCGCGTCGCCTGTCGCGCCGGCGCCTGGCGCTGCGCAACCGGACGCGTAGCCTGGCGTGGCGGCGGCGCCTGCTGCTGCACGGCCTGGCGGTTCGAGTTCCCGGTGAACCGAGTTGCCCGTGGCGGCGCATCGTGCTGTGCCGCCTGGCGGCCGCGGCGCGACTCGGCATTCGCAATTGCCTGCTGCGCATTGCGTGCCGTCAGCCGTTGACGGTCGGCATTCCCGCTCGTGCCGCGATCGGCCCTGACGCGGTCGGTATCGACACGATTGCGCTGACGGTCTGCCGCGCTTCCGCGCCGGTTCCCGTCGTTATCGACCACGGCACTCCGCAATCGGTTGCTCGATACATTGTCGCGCGTCCGGTCGGCGTTTCGATTCGAACGCGTGCGCGTATGGTTGTTTGCAGCGACATCATGACGCGAATCGCGCCTCAAGTGGTTGCGGTTCTGCTCGCGTCTGTTGCTGCGGCCGGTGTCGACGTCACCGCCGGAGTAGTGGTAGTTGCGGACGTGCTGCGTCGCCGGTCGCGCGCCGCTGCGGTGGTGCCGCGGGCGCCAGTGATCGCCATCGCGGTAACGCAGATGCGAGCCGCTGTAACCGCGGTGCCCGTACCAGTAGTTGAAGACGGTGATGCTCGGGCGCCGGTAGTAATGGCCGTAGTAATGACGCCCGTAGTACGGGTGGCCCCAGTAACTCGGGTGATGCACGTGCAGGTAATGGCTGTGCCAGCCGATCGTGAATGCGGTCGTCACACCCCAGAAATATCCGGTCGCAAATCGGTAACCGACAGGGTAGGGGTAGTAATAGACCGGGTAGGCATACGGATAGTAGTGATAGACGCGTCGTGGCTGATACACGACGACCTCTTCGGGCTCATAGTAGGGCACGTAGATGATGTCTTCCTCAACCGGCTCGATCTCGATCGCGCCTTCGTCTCTGCGCACCGTCTGGCGCTCGTCTGATTTCAGGTTGCCGGCCGCATACGCGCGCTCGCGGAACGACTCGACCGCGGCGAGCACGCCGGGCTGCTGGTTGATGACCGCCTCGCCGAGCCGCCAGGTCCAGTCGATTTCCTTGTCCATCATGTAGACGACTTCCGGGTAATTCAGCAGCGCGACCACCGACTCGTCCCATGACTCGTCCGGCTCGAGCGAACTGTCCTTCGCCAGCGCGTCCAGGAAACGCGCGGCCTGCACGATCTCGAGCGGATAGGTCGACGCCGGCAACACGATCGCCAGCAGGTCGTCCGGGTAAAGGGCAATGGGTCCGATCAGTTCCTCGAGCTCCAGATCGCTCAAGGCCTCGCCGTTGAGCGACCCCGGCTCGAGATATGTGTCGTCCTCGAGGGCGGGTAGTGGCTGGCCGCTCTCGTCCACGGGTACCTGGGCTGCGAGCTCGAAAGGCGAGAGCAGTATGAGCCCCGCGAGCACGAGGAGCGTTGAATTGCCTGCTTTCGATTGCTTGTCCATCTCTGCCTCCAGGCCAATGATCGCGCGTGCGGGACGCACGATCCTGATCTTGGCCAAAAGCATACGCCGTGAAAGCTGAACCTTGGCTTAACCCGCCGCTTGTTCTCGGCAGTAGCGATCGCGGCTGAAGCCGCTCCCACAAGCTGCTCCTGGCCTCGTGGGAGCGGCTTCAGC
>JBFHXJ010000011.1:0-57484 GCA_041598995.1 Woeseiaceae bacterium
CGTGAGACAGTTCGGTCCCTATCTGCCGTGGGCGTTGGAAATTTGAGAAGAGCTGCTCCTAGTACGAGAGGACCGGAGTGGACGTATCTCTGGTGTTCCGGTTGTCACGCCAGTGGCATCGCCGGGTAGCTATATACGGACGGGATAACCGCTGAAAGCATCTAAGCGGGAAGCCCCCTTCAAGATTAGATTTCCCTGGACCCTCGAGGTCCCTGAAGAGCCCTCGAAGACTACGAGGTTGATAGGCTGGGTGTGGAAGTTCAGTAATGGATGAAGCTAACCAGTACTAATTGCTCGTGAGGCTTGGCCATATAACACCAAAGCACTTGTGCGACATGTTGTGCGACAACTGTTGACGTCGGGAATATCCAAATTGCTAAAGGCAAACCGGTTTGCCTGGCGGCATTAGCGAGTGGGAACCACCCGATCCCATATCGAACTCGGAAGTGAAAACGCTCAGCGCCGATGGTAGTGTGGGGTCTCCCCATGTGAGAGTAGGTCACCGCCAGGCTCTTCATTGCAAAGGCCGCATCATTTCAGATGCGGCCTTTCCATTTGCGATCCTAGCGGTGCATTGATTTGCGCTCCCGCGCAGGGGCGTGAACGCGTTTCTCTTCGCAGCCACTAAAGATCAATTCCCGTGTTACTGGAGGGCTTTCTGTCGTCACCGCAGGGGGAATTGGGATCACCGCCAGGCTTCTAATTCAAAAAGGCCGTATCCGAAAGGATACGGCCTTTATTATTTGCGACTCCCGCGGTGACCTGGTCGGCGGTTCAGAACAGCTTTTTCGCGAGGTTCAGCACGTTCTCCAGACCGGCACCGCCCCCGACGAGGTCCGCCGATTCGATCAAGAGCAGCTCTTTCGAGCGAGCGGCCCGAGATGGCGAGACCGGCAATCAATGGCAATGCTTTCTTGATAATGCCGGCATCGATTACCGTATTCTGCGTTTCCTGACGTCGCCATCAGTCAAGGGGGATTCTGATTTTTTGGCCCGGATAGATCTTGTTCGGATCCGGGATCATTTCCTTGTTGGCCTCATGAATTCTCGTGTAAAGCGAGGCCTTTCCGTAATATCGTTTGGCGATTTTGCCCAGCGTGTCACCGCTGACGATTTCGTAGTATTCGATTTTTTCCTTTACCTCCGGCTCCGGGCATTCAAGTCCGTCTGCAACCACCCTCTTGACACCTTTGATATTGCCAGCCATCAGAATGGCCGCGTCCCTCGTCTTCTCGTTGGTACACTTGCCCGAAAGCGTCGCGACACCATCGTCGAACGATACTTTCAGGTTATTGATTCCGGTAAGTTTAATGTCCAGGTGTTCTTTTATGTTATCTGCCGCTTCGGCATCGGTGTCGAACAGCTGGCGCCCAACGTCTCTTGCGAAATCTAACAGCCCCATTTGAGGTTCTCCTATGGAAAGTTTGTGAACGATTGGGTCGCGACCGCGGCAGCGCCGCGGTCGCGAAGACAATCAGATTTAGTCTTTGGTTTTATCTTTTATCTTGGCGCCGGCCGCCGATTTGGCCACGCTCTTGATGCCGTTATCACAGCCCGCTTCGGATGAATAATTCTCGCTCACACCGATAACCTGGCCGTTCGACGCCACGAGATTGAAACGGAACTTGCCGCTGTCAGTCTGCTTCTTGACGAACCGCTCCGGAATCGCACTGTTCTTTATTACCGACTGAATGCCGTTGTTACAGCTTGCTTTCGAGGCGTATCCTTCACTCGACAGCACCGTCTCGCCGTTTCTGGCCTTGAGCCGGAATCGATACTCGTTAGCCTTATCTCTGTAACATTCGAATGTACCTGCCATCTTTCATTTCCTCCTGCATGTCTTGTCATTAGGACCTAGTCATCAAGTACGAAAGTTACTTTCATGGTGACCCGGTATTCCGAAACCTCACCGTTTTCGACGATGACTTTTTGTTCCTTGATCCATGCGCCTTCGATGTGCTTGATCGTTTTGTTGAAACGCTTGATACCTTTCCTCACCGCATCCTCGAAGCTCTTTGTCGATGCGGCGGTGATCTCACTTGTTCTGGCAACACTCATTGTGCAAGCCTCCCTTTAATATGACGCACAGCGCTGCGTTACCGCCGGATGAACGCGTGCGGCAACGAGCTCGGACTGTGAGTTGATGGATGAATATACTAGTTATATTTTGGCGACGGTATTAGACACGGCCGTGAGGCAAATTGCAATCCTTCGAGGATGCTTGGCCGCGAAGAAAAACCAGATAAACTAATGAATTTATTTAGATTATCGATAATTCAGGCAAGAATCTGGCACATATTTGTCGAAAAAGCCAAAGTATTCACCGGTGGTCGATAGCTGACTGGATTATGAAGAAATCTTTAATTGCACTGATGAGGGACGCGTTGGGTGCAGTACGCGACCTGATACCCATTGTGGTTGTCATCGGGGCGTTTCAAATTTTCGTATTCCAGACGTCCGTTTCGGACCTCGCGTCGATGGCGACGGGCGCCTTCCTCGTGATCGCGGGGCTGACGTTCTTTATTTTCGGGCTGCGCCTCGCCCTGTTCCCCGTGGGTGAGGGCCTGGCGCACGCACTCGCGCGCAAGGGCAGCGTCGTCTTGTTGGTCACATTCGCGTTCATGCTGGGATTTGGCACCACGATTGCGGAACCTGCACTGATCGCGATTGCGGCGGAGGCGGCCGAGGTGGCCGCAGATGCAAATGCGATCGCTTCATCCGATGCGGCCAAAAGCAACTATGCGTACGGGCTGCGTTTCACCGTTGCGCTGGCCGTCGGTGTTGCACTGGTGATTGGCGTAATGCGCATCCTCGCCGACTGGTCCTTGCCGCTGCTAATCATCGGCGGTTATTTCCTGGTGGTCATCGTGACGACGGTCGCGCCGGAGGAAATCGTCGGTGTGGCCTACGACTCCGGCGGCGTTACGACATCGACCGTGACCGTGCCGCTCGTCACGGCACTCGGCGTCGGGCTTGCCAGTTCACTCCGGGGGCGTAATCCGCTGACCGATGGTTTCGGCCTGATCGCATTCGCATCATTGACACCGATCCTGTTCGTGATGGTCTACGGAATAATCGCCTAATGGATGTGCTGATCGCCAGTTTGAGGTTTGTCGTCGATAGCGCGCTCGACGTATTGCCTATCGTCGTGTTCCTGTTCGCCTTTCAGCGCCTGATACTCGGCGAGAAATTGACAAACTGGAAGCAGATCTTGGTCGGCTTTCTGTTTGTGGTGGTCGGCTTAGGCCTGTTCCTGGAAGGACTGGAGGAAACTCTGTTTCCGCTGGGCCGTCTAATGGCACAGCAGTTGACGGATCCGGTATTTTTGCTCGAATCCGTCGGCAAATCTGCGTCATCCCTGGAATGGCACGACTATTACTGGGTGTACTTGTTTGGATTTGCGATTGGCTGCAGTACGCCCCTGGCGGAACCCGCTCTGATCGCTGTCTCGATGAAGGCAAATACCGTTTCCGGCGGTACGATCGGAGTCTGGGGTCTGCGAATCGCGGTCGCAATCGGCGTCGGCATCGGCGTCGGTCTCGGCTGTTTTCGAATCATCACGGGGATGCCGTTACATTATTTTATCGCTGCCTGCTATCTGGTAGTGATCGTGCAGACGGCGGTTGCGCCGAAAATAATCGTACCACTGGCTTATGACTCCGGTGGCGTCACGACATCCACCGTAACCGTGCCCCTGGTCGCGGCACTCGGGCTCGGATTGTCCGAGGGCGTGCCGGGGCGTAGTGCCCTTATAGATGGTTTTGGGTTGGTAGCGTTCGCGGCACTGTTTCCGATAATCTCGGTGCTCGCATACGGTCAGCTCGCTGTCTTGAGAGAACGTGTCTCGGATTCGGAATCGGATGACCGGGACCCTGAAGAGGAAGAGGAAGATGCACTTTAAACTGATCGTTGCCTTCGTCGAAGACGCCAAAACGGACGACATCATGGAGGCAGCACGCGAGGCAGGGGCAACCGGATGCACTGTCATCAACAACGCCCGCGGTGAAGGGATCAAGGAAAGCAAGACATTCTTTGGTCTTACGCTTTCATCGCAACGCAACGTTCTTTTGCTCTTGGTGGAGCAGCATTTGAGTCGGCACATCCTGGAGCATATCGGAGAAGTAGGCGAATTCGATGAAACATCCGGGACGGGTATTGCGGTACTCATCGATGTGGAGGATGCTGTCGGCGTGATGCATCAGGCCGCGGAACTGGAGGAGATTGTGGAGGAACAGCTATGACCACACGAAACTGGGGCCCCGTGCGCGATTGCATGCGCAAGGACGTAACCGAAGTCGACGGTACGCTCGATGTCCTGTCCGCATTGAAGGTCATGAAGGAAGTCGAAGCAACCAGCCTGATCGTCAAGCGCCGCGATGATAAAGACGAAATCGGCTTATTGCTGTTCTCGGATATCGCCAAGAAAGTGATTGCCAAAAACCGCGCGCCCGAACGCGTCAACGTGTACGAGGTCATGGCAAAACCGGTCCTGACCGTACGGCCGGACATGGAGATACGTTATTGCGCGCGACTATTCGAGAATTTCGGCATCAGCCATGCGCCGGTCGTCGAGGATGGCAAAATCGTTGGAATGGTCAGCTATTACCTGCTCGTGCTGCACGGTATTCTCCCGGAGCTCGACTAGCTAGCTCTCCCAGACGACGGACTCCGGAAATGTCTTGCTGATCAGCTGGCTGTATTTCTCTTCCAGTTTGTTTCGTTTCAGTTTCAGTGTCGGCGTCAGCAACTCGTTCTCGATGGTCCACTCATCGTCCACGATGATCATGTTTGCCAACGTTTCGTGAGATTCGAGCTGCTCGTTGACTTTGTCCAGCGTCGCCTGAAGGCTAGATTTGATGTCGTCCTTTGGAATGTATTGTGCCGCCTCCGATAACACGACGATCGCAACCGGCGCCGGCAGGCCGGAACCCATCACGCAAATCTGCTCCAGCAACGGGTTGCCGGAGAGCCGGGATTCAATCGGTACGGGCGTGACATATTTGCCTTTCGCCGACTTGAAAATATCCTTGACCCGGCCGGTGATTCTGTAAGCATTCACCTCCTCGTCCCACTCGGCCCTGTCTCCCGTATGGAAAAAACCGTCATCGGTCATCACTTGTCGCGTCAGTTCAGGTTGCTTGTAATATTCGGTAAACAGCCCGGGACTGCGCAGTAGAATTTCTCCCTCCTCGGACAGTTTCATCTCGGTGCCGTCGACCGGCACGCCGATCGTGCCGAGCCTTTCCGGCGTGAACGGACTGTTGGCGCAGGAAAGGCCACTGGTCTCACTCATCCCCCAGCCCTCACCGATATTAACGCCCAGCCTTTCGTACCATTTCAGCGTCAATGGCGAGATCGGCGCGCTGCCGGACCCGAAGTGCCGGCAGTTGTCAAAGCCGAGCTCGCTGCGGATTTTCTTGGCTACCGCCTTGCCGATGATCGGCAGCGACAGGAGGATTTTGAGTTTGAGCGGCGAGATTTTGGCATGCACGCCCGACTGAAACTTGACCCAAAGCCGTGGTACCGAAATGAAGACGGTCGGACTGGCGCGCTTGAGGTCGCGCTGAAACGTTTCCACCGATTCGACGAATGAACACTCACAGCCACCGTAAATTGCCGGACCGGCCGTGCAGGTGCGCTCGGTAATGTGCGCCAATGGCAAATAGGAAAACAGGTGATCATGTGGGCCGGCATCGATCGATGCGCGAGCAGCCTCACTCGCGTACGCATAGGCACGATAGCTGATCACCACGCCTTTCGGCTGACCGGTGCTGCCAGACGTGTACAGGATGGTCATGACATCATCTTCCGCCGGTTCGTTGAGATTTTCGAGCGGCTGGTGCCCGACCACCAGGTCCTGCCAGTGATGCTGGCAGTCCATGGTCGGGTAGGGGAAGGCGATACTTGGAATGTCCTCGGTAATGGCGCTGGCCGCGGCATCCGGATCGTCGAGCTTGCCGACGAACACGGCTCTGGCCTCGCTGTGCTCGATGACATGCGCAATGGTATTCGGACCGGCCGTCGGGTAGATCGGCACCGATACCAGGCCCGCCATCGCTATCGCAATATCGGCGAGAAACCATTCGGCGCAATTTTTCGCCAGGATCGCCACTTTGTCTTGCGGCTGCAGGCCTAGCTCGAGCAATGCCCGCGCCATTCGCCGCGCGGCATCCGCCGATTCGCCCCAGGTGTAGGTGCGCACGATGCCGTCCACCGGCTGATTGAGGAATACCCGGTCAGGTTCTTTTCGCGCTCGCTCGAGAAGCGCGTCGTGTGCGGTGCGGAATTCGGCCATGGCGTTTTTTTTGACGAACTATCTTACCGAAATTTCCCGCCGTTTCCCGCGAGCTCGCAATATCGACCGGCCACGATCGGTTAGTCGCGCGGGTAGACGCGCTTGCCCGCGAGATAGGTCGCCGTGACTGTTCGGTCTTCCAGGGAACGGTCGACGTACTCTGGCAGACGTTCGTCGAGAACGACGAAATCCGCCCACTTGCCAGCCGTGATGCTGCCAATCTCGTCGGCCCATGATGTCATGTCTGCCCCGGCCTGCGTGTAACTGTAGAGCGCTTCCTCGAACGTCAGCGTGTTGCCTTCATCCCAGGGCCTGACGACTCCGTCGATCCTCGTTTCCCGATGCATCGTGTCAGCCATCTGAATCAGTGGATTGAAGGGCGACGTCGGCCAGTCCGAACCAAGAACGAGATCCACACCGCCGTCCAGCATCTGCCGCCAAACGTACGCGTTCGGCAGTCGGTCACGGCCGATGCGGTCAATGACGTAATTGCCGACGCAGCAGGTGGCGTGGTGCGGCTGCATTGACGCCGTAATACCGAGCGATTCGAATCGCTCGAGGTCATCCGGCGTGACCACTTCGATGTGTTCGATGCGGTTGGCGAGTCCTTTCGGTCGCACCGGGGATCTGGCGAACCCGTCCAGCACCCAGGATACACCCTCGTCACCGATGGCATGCACGGCAACCGGAAAATTACTGCCATGCGCTGCAGCGATCATTGCGTGCAGTCGATCTTTCGTGACGAACGGCTCGGCCACTGCATCGGGATGGTCCGAGTACGGTGCCTTCATCAAGGCCGTGTGTGTCGACAATACGCCGTCGATGATCAGTTTCGTATAACCGATATCGAATAGCGGGCCCATGGATCGAAGCCTCTCGTTCGCGGCGACGTGCTGCCGTATGCGATCGCGCTCCCGTGCCATGTCGGCGAAGATGTCGCGGGGCTCGGCGCTGCTTCCCCTTTCGGGACGCGCGCCCTGCCACACTCGCAGGGTCAGGTCGCCATCATCGAAAACGGAAAGGAACGCGTCAAAATAGCCGCTCATATCGTGTACGGTCGTAATACCGAGGCTGTTGGCGAGCTTCACCGCAGCCTTGATGCCGTTGATCACATCGGTCGCTTCGGCCAGGCCCGGGGCGTCGCGAAAGAGCCCCGCAGCGCCTTCTTTGAATATGCCGCTGGGCTCGCCGGTCAGCGGATCGACCACGATCTCGCCGCCAGGCGGCACGGGACTGTCCGCGGTTATGCCGGCCAGTTCGATGGCGAGGCTGTTCGCCCAACTCGTATGGCCATCGATATCTCTCAGCAGCACCGGGTTGTCCGGCGCGACTGAATCGAGCATCTCTTTGTTCGGTAATACGCCGTCCGAAAGATTGTGATCCCAGGCGCCGCCCAGGATCCATGCGCCGTCATCGAGCATTTGTGCTTTGTCCCGTACGATTCGCAGCCACTCGTCCTTGTCCTCGATCTCGGACAGGTCCACGCCGACGGCAAGGCCAGAACCGCTAACGAGATGCGTGTGTCCGTCGACCAGCCCGGGCAACACGGTCACACCGCCGGCATCGATCAGCGCGGTATGGTTACCGGCCATCTCCCGCATTTCGGCCGATGATCCGACCGCAACGAATTTTCCTGCAGATATCGCAAATGCTTCCGCCCTCGGCAGGGTCGAATCGACGGTGCGTACATCGGCGTTGATGACAACCAGATCCGGCGCGAGAGTCTGATCGCTGTTTCCCGATTGTTGCGAGCAAGAACTGGTCAGAAAGGTACAGAGACAGGCAATGATGCCCGTCAGAAAATGTGTTTTGTTTCGCGGATTCATTATTTGTTTACAGTTTTTGGTGGAGGGAACATTATAGGAGAAGACGCGGAAAGGAAATGCCGGGCGCAATCGTCGCCCAGTTTCGGCATGAGAGACTACAATAAGTGACCCGTCTGGAATTCTGCGGCCGATTTACCTATCGTAGGCGGTCACCAGCAACCGCTCTTGATACCGGGCAAAAGCACATTCATAAGTTAATGAAGAATCGATTGACGGCCGTACCCATCTGGCTTACGCAGACGATTACGCTTTTCTGGCTCGCCGGCACAGGCTGGGCCCAGCAAACGGACGCACTCGATGAAATCGTTGTGACCGCGACGCGCATGGAGACTTCCGTGCGGGATGCCGCCCGCTCCGTGTCGCTCGTCAACAAAGACCGCATCCAGGTTGCGACGCAACAACTCGGCCTGGACGAAGCGCTTTCCGTCGTACCCGGACTGTATATTCAGAATCGATATAACTTCTCCGGCGATCTTCGCGTTGCGATGCGCGGCTTCGGGGCACGCTCGAGTTTCGGCATTCGGGGAATCCGCATTCTGGTCGACGGGATTCCGGAGACCTTGCCGGACGGCCAGTCAGGCGTCGATAGCATTGATCTTGGCTCGGCGCAGAGCATCGAGGTACTGCGCGGTCCGGCATCCTCGCTATACGGAAATTCTTCCGGCGGGGTCATCGCGGTATCGAGCGAGCTGGGTGACAGCGAGCCGTATATCGAAGGCAAGATCGCCGGCGGGGAATTCGGTTATCAGCAGTATGGCGTCAAGACGGTGGGACGGTACAAGGAGATCGATTACCTATTCAACCTGTCACGTACCGAGCTCGATGGCTATCGCGACCATTCCAGGTTTCGCGGTTCGCAACTGAACGCCAAGTTCGGCATTCCGTTCGGCGACAACGATCGACTCCTGGTCGTGGCAAATATCGCAGATCAACCCGAAGCGGAGGATCCCGGCGGCATCGATGCGACGCAGGCGGCCGCCGATCCGTCGTCCGCGAGATTACAGAACGTGCAGTTCGATGCGGATGAAACCGTGGAGCAACAGAGAATCGGTTTCGTTTATGAAAGAACCCGGGATTTCGGGACCCTGAGCCTGCGCAATTACTACCTGTGGCGCGATTTCGCCAACAAGCTGCCGTTCACCAGCGGTGGCTCCGTTGATCTGGATCGCTTCTTTTACGGCATAGGTGCGCAATACGCCCTTGGCGAGGTATTACCGGAACGCGTGTCTCTGACGTTCGGCATCGATTACGACAGGCAGGACGATGACCGGCGAAGATTCGATAACAATAGCGGGGCCATTGGCGCGCAGACTTTCGACCAGAACGAACAGGTCGACAGCACCGGCCTCTACGTGCAGGGCGGGTACGATCTGAATGATGCCTTGTCTCTGCAAGCGGGCCTTCGCTACGACGAGATTTCATATGACGTAACCGACCGTTTCCTGGCCGATGGCGACGACTCTGGCACGCTGGACTTCGACGAAGTGAGTCCTTCAATCGGACTCAATGTCAAGCTTGAATCCGGCGTGGTGTTTGCGTCTTACAGCAGCGGCTTTGAAACGCCGACGACAACCGAGCTCGCCAATCCCGACGCCAGCGGCGGCTTCAATCCGTCGCTCAGGCCACAAGTGGCCGACCATTTCGAGATCGGCTACAAGGCAAGTACGCGTGGTCTGTTTTATGAGCTGTCCCTGTTCCGGATCGACCTCGAAGACGAACTGATCCCGTTCGAACTGGCGGCCTTTCCCACAAGAACGTTTTATTCGAACGCCGGTAGCTCCGATCGCAGAGGCCTCGAGGCAGCGGTGAGCTGGCAGCACGAAAGCGGCCTTCGCATCGACTCGTCCTATACCTGGTCGGACTTCGAATTCGACAGCTTTATCGACGAAAGGGGTAACGACTTCAGCGGCAAACAGCTGCCCGGACTGCCGCAACACTTCGGCTATCTCGGTTTCTCCTACGAAACCGACAGCGGCTTTTCCGGCGTCCTCGAGGCGTATTATTCCGGTGACCTGTATGCGAACAATGCCAATACCGCAAATGTGCCGAGTTACGTCGTCAGTAATCTCCGTTTCAACATAGACATTAATCGTGGCAAGTGGTTGTTCCGCACCTACGCCGGCATCAACAATTTGTTCGACGAGAGCTACAACAACAATATTCGGATCAACGCGTTCGGCAGCCGTTATTTCGAGCCAGCGCCGGGCAGGCACGTATATGTCGGCGTTATCGCGAATTACTCGAACTCAAACAGTCGCTGAACGACCGAGAGAAATTTCGAACGGGGAAAAATATGCGATCTGCACTCCTCGCTGCGTTCGTCCTGACCTTCGTCGCCTGCACGGACGCTCCAGAGCAGGTCGGACCGATAGCAGATCTCGTCCTGATCAACGGAAACGTGGTCACCGTCGACGAGCGGAATCCGTCAGCCGAGGCCGTTGCCGTAAGCGGCGACCGCATTGTCGCCGTCGGCAGTAACGCGGACATCGGCGAGATCATCGGCGACGCAACTGAGGTCATAGACCTCCAGGGCCAGACTGCGATCCCGGCCTTCATCGAAGGCCATGGCCATTACACGAGTTTTGGCGGGTCGCTGATGATCCTCGATTTTCGCTATTCGAAGAGTTTTGCCGAGATCGTATCGATGGTCGCTGCCGCTGCCAGGGAAACGCCCGTCGGAGAATGGATCGTCGGGCGCGGCTGGCACCAGGACAAATGGGAGACCAAGGAAGAGGTGCTGGTCGAGGGTCTGCCGGTCCATCGATCCTTAAGCGCGGCGACGCCGGATCACCCCGTGATGTTGATCCACACCAGCGGGCACGGCGTGTTCGTCAATCAGAAAGCGATGTCTCTCGTCGAGCTCGGCGACGACACCGTTCCTCCCGAAGGTGGCGAGATTGTGCGCGATGAAAACGGCCACGCGACCGGCATGATGCGCGAATCGGCGCAGGACATATTCCGCCAGGCGTATTCAGGTCACCAGGGCAGGCGGCCCGCCGGCGTCGCGGAAGAAGAGATGCGCCGCATGGTCAGGCTGGCCGGCGAGGAGTCGTTGCGGCATGGCATCACGTCCTTCCAGGATCTCGGAACGACTTTCGCAGAAGTCGACCTGATAAGGAAAATGGCCGATGAGGGCAACCTTCCGGTACGCCTTTACATGGCCTTCGAGGAAGAAACGGCCGACATGGAGGGGCGGCTTAAGGACTACCGCATGGTCGGCTACGGCGACAATTTCCTGACCGTGCGCACGATCGGGGAAAAGGTGCTCGACGGCGCCCTCGGCACGCATGGCGGCTGGCTGCTCGAGCCGTATGCCGATCTGCCGAGGAGCTATGGGCTGAACGTCGTTTCCATCGAGGAGATCGAGGCATCGGCGCGACTCGCGATGCGGCACGATTACCAGATGGCAATCCAGGGAATCGGCGACCGTGCTTATCGCGAGCTCCTCAATATTTACGAAGCCGAGTTTGCGAGGCATCCGGAAAAGACCGACCTGCGCTGGCGCATCGAGCATGCACAGGTGATTCATCCCGACGACGTGCAACGCACGGTCGAGCTCGGCGTGATCCCGGCGGTGCAGGGAATATTCGCCTGCTCCGACGGACCGTGGGTTGTCGATCGTCTGGGGCCGGAGCGGACACGCGAGCGAGGCTATATATTCAACACACTGGCCGAGGCCGGTGCCGTACCGACTAATGGCACAGATCCACCGGTCGACGAGATTGATCCGATCGGCAGTTTCTATTGTTCGGTGACGCGAATCCTGCCTGATGGTACCAAGTTTCAGCCACAGGAAGTGTACTCGAGGGAGCGGGCGTTGTACTCCTACACAATGGGCAATGCTATCGCCGCCTTCGAGGAAGATATCAAGGGTTCGCTGACACCGGGCAAGCTCGCTGACATTACGGTACTGTCGCAGGACCTGTTGACCGTACCTGACGACGAGATCATGAATACCGAAGTCGTCATGACCATCCTCGGCGGCAAAGTCAGATATCGGGACGGCCGGATCGTCAATTGATTGATTGGTTTAAAGGAAGATTCGTGGGAGCGACTTTAGTCGCGATAAAGGTATAAGGAATCGCGGCTGGTCGCTGTCGCACATCCATGCGCTCTGCGACATAAGGACGTCCGTGTCGAAAAAAAGCCGCTCCCACAATAGCTCAGGGTCTGGCGATGACCACCTCGATTTCGACCAGCATGTATGGACCACCCGCCAGTCCTGCTATCTGAATGGCCGAGCGCGCGGGCTTGTTCGGCTGTTCCTCGGTGCCGAAGAATTTCGTGTAGGCTCTCATGAACCCCTGGAAATCCATCTTGCCGTCCATCTCCGGGTCACCGACCAGGAATACCGTCATCTTGATGATGTCGCCAAACCCGACGCCGAGGTCTTTGAAAGAGTCCTGCATGCGGCCGAATACGTTCATCGCCTGCGCCTCCGTATCGCCGTAATACTCGCGACTGCCTCGCTCGGCATCGGGATTCGCAGGTCCTGGCACGGTGCCGCTGTGATAAATCAAGGTCGTGTCCGCCGTTACCTCCACTGCCCGCGAGATCGGGAAGGTGGAGTTGTTCGGTAACGGGTGCCGCGTGACGTCGGCATACGCAGCAGTTGCAAGTACACCGAGTGCGCAGGTGAGAATGGCTTTATTCATATCATATTTCCTGTCTTTTTCTATGGGTCCGGTAACGTTGAAATGTAATTGACGACGTCATGTATCGCCTGGTCGTCTACTAAGACTCCGACCGATGCGCGCATCTGCATGCCGTAGATATCGCCCGGCTGGCCACCGCGGGTCCCGTCTTTGAAACTCCTGATCTGTGTGACAAGGTACCAGTCATTGAGACCGGTCAGTGCGGGACTGCCGAGGGCTATGTTTCCTTCTGCTCGTACGCCATGGCAGGCAGTGCAACTCGAATAAAGGCGTTTACCGTTTTCCGGGTCACCGGCAATGGTTACCGCCGGCGCGTCTGACTGCGTAGTGGCTACATACTCGGCGACCTCCTTTATCTGTTCGTCTGTCAGTGCTTCCGCTATCGGTCGCATGTCCACACCGATGTCAGCGTCTTCATGACCACTGCGCCAGCCTTTCCTGAACGCGCGAAGCTGATTTTCGACGTACCAGCTTTCCATGCCACTCAATCTCGGCGCCTTGACAATATGATTGCCCATGAGCTGCACGCCATGACAAACGGTGCAATAGACATTCACGTCGGGCAGGATCGGCATTTCGTCATCGGCAGTGGCACGAGCGGCCAAGGCCAGCAAAATTACGAGGCAGACTCGCATCTTGTCTCTATACATGCGTCTATCTCTTCTTCGTCTCACCGACAATGGCGCTCACCCGCTGTCGAGATCGAGTCGGGCAATCTCTGCCGACGCATGTGCGTCTTCCGGCAATGCGACACTCACTAGATCGTTTCGCTCAGCAGAAACAGATCGGTCAACAGGGCCCGCAAATGTATCGATGCATTCAGGTTGTCGACAAGTTCGGAGCTGATTTTCTCCTGCTCCAGCACCAGTGCGATCGCCGCCCCCGCTTTTGCCGCGTCATCGATCACGACCGGGCCAAACTTCGTATCGGCGCCGCCGAGCTCCGACGCGATGGCGGAGGCAGCTTTCGCCATTTCCTTCAGGGTCTTCCTGACCTCGGAACCGGCTGGACCGTCATCCGACTCGCGGCCCTGCGCCGCGTACGCGAGTAGAAACTCATAGCCTGACTCGATGACGTCGATATTGTCGTGCAGGGTTTTGCTCACGGCTGTTTTTTCCCGTGTGGGTCGATACAAGTAAGAATGTGCTTCAGGCGGATTCTTCGGGCACCCACCGTTCGGGATCATGATGTGCCGAATGTTCGTCTTCGGATATCCAGCCCTTGATCATCGATCGCAGGTAAAACAATTTCTCCGGCCTCAGCGTGAAATACAGGTGGAACACGATCAGCGCGATCAGTGCCAGCGTAGTCAATCCATGAATGAAGAACATCCAGCCGAGCGTTGCTTCGGACAGCGAATTCGTCCGGTTCCACCATGGCGTATCGATCATGGCGAACATGAAAAGCCCGCTGATGATGACGAGCAGTGTCGCGACCGTGACCGCCGCATGCATGCCTTTTTGCGCGACCGAATACTTTCCGGGCTTGACGTTCGCATCGAACGGCTCCTTAAGATCGCTGGCGCTGATCCACACGGACTTCAGATCCTTTTGCAGCACGGACCGAACGATGTGATAGAGAACTGCCGCCGTCAGCACGAGCCCGGAGATCCAATGCAGCGTCAACCACGCAAATTCGATACCGACGATCGGCAAGACGCCGGTGATCACCAGGGCGATCACACTGATCGCCATGACCCAGTGCATGATACGGTCAATCAATGCGTGGCGCTTGACGTGCTTGCCTTGCCTGGATGGCCGTGCAACGCCTTTCCGCGTCGCCATGTACATCGCGTGAACGGCGACGATGACGAGTGCGACGACGCATACCAGCCAGAGAAGCTCCCAGGACACGCCCAGCAGCACCTCTCGTCCCCAGACATCGTTCTTGTATTCGGCAATACTCACGGCGTCAGGCCCTCACCGCTCGCCGCACGAGATTTTCCATGAGCGGCAGCTTGAATCCATTGGCATGGAGTGGGCGCGCCCCGCGCGACGCCAGCGGCGCGACTTCGTCGGCGGTCTCGGGTGACAAGGACTTGCCACGCAAGGCGCTTTCGACGGCATGCAGGCGATGCGGCGTGCAGGCGACACCGCCGCAGACGAAGCGGCTGTCGCGGATCGTCTCGCCATCCATCGACAGGGCAACGGCGATACTGACGAGCGCAAAATCCCAGGCATTCCGATCCGCCACTTTCTCGAAATAGAAGCGCTTGCCTGCCCACGTCGTCGGGATGCGCACAGCGGTCAGGATTTCTCCGGGTTTAAGTGACGTCATGCGCGTGATGTGCGTGGCCGGGCCGACGAAGAACTTGCCTGCGGGCACCAGGCGCTGACGACCGACGCTCTGTACGACCATCGTGGCGTCCAGCGCGACGATGGCCGTCGCCGTGTCGGAGGGGCTGACGGCCACGCAGCGGCTCGCGCCGAAGATGCAATGCTCGCGATTCATGCCTTGTGGCGTATCCGCGTAACAGGTATTGCCGCCGGCGCGATAGCAGGACAGCCCGCGCCGGTAATACCAGCAGCGTGCATCCTGCACGAGGTTGCCGCCGAGCGTGCCGACGTTCCTGATCTGCGGACTGGCAACTTTTTCGGCCGCCGAAACCAGCAGGCCATAATCGCGCCGCAAACGTCCGTCGCGGATGATCTCGCGCAAGGTCGTTGCGGCGCCGATCTCGATGCCGTCGCCGGTTTCGCGGACCCCGCGAAGTGCCTCGATGCTGTTCAGGTCGATCATCGCCCGCGGGTGTTTGGCACGGTCTTTGAGCCAGCCGTAGGTATCCTGGCCACCGCCCAGTAACCAGCCGTCTGCGGCGTAGCGGTCGGCCAGGTTCAGTGCATCGTCGAGCTCCGCCGGCTGATAGAGCTCGATGTCTGGCATAACGTCGAAAGAAGCCATGGTTACCTCAGGAATTATTGGTCTGCAGTGGCTTGTAGGACTGCGCCCGTCCCGCCACGTGATTGACGATCATATCGGGGCTAATCGGCGTCCTGCCGAAGATATATCCGTCGAGCGCATCGCTGATTGCCGACATCAACGCGGCTACGGAACAACCCTGCGCCGGCTCGCCGATACCCCGCGCGCCGAACGGATTCTGCGGATCCGGCAGGTCGACGGCGCCGGTTCGCGTAACCGACGGCACGTCGAGATAGGTCGGCACACGGCAATCGTGGAAGCCAACATTTGCGGATAAGCCATTCTGCGGGTCGTAGACATGCCGCTCCATGGCAGCCATGCCCATGCCCCAGACGGCGCCACCCTTCATCTGTTGTGCCAGGCCTTGCGGGTGCAGCACGGTACCGCATTCCGCGACCCCGACGTAATCGAGGATGTCGTATTTGCCGGTCTCGAGGTCGAGCTCGATCTCGACGAACGCGACGGCAAGTCCGGGAATGACACCGTTCCTTTCCAGGTTGTCCTTGGCGACGCCGATCAGTCCGGTGCCCGCCAGGTTCTGCACCGAGCGCTGCGTGATCTCGTGGAGGTCATCCGGGGCAGTCTGTCCACTGTATGCGCCACCCAGCTGGATGGCCCGGGCCGCGACGGCGCCGTATGACATGCCTTGCGCAGGTCTCTCGACGTGGAACACGCGCTGCCCGTCGATATCGTAGTCGTCCGGTGTGCCGCCGAGGGTTTCGGCGGCGATGCGCTTCATCTTGTCGACCGCATCCATCGCCGCGACATAGTTGGTCCGGGTCTGCGTGAAAATCGAGACGCTGCCGGCCTGGTACGAATTGTACGGCAGGTTTTCCTGCGTATTACCGTGGCGAATGACGCAGTCGTCCCACTCGCATTTCAACACCTCGGCCGCCGCGCGCGATGTCGTTGCGAACGAATACGTGCCGAGATTGCCGACGCCGGTGTGGATGTGGATCTTGCCGTCAGGCGTGATGCGCACCAGGCCGTCGAAACCGTTGGTGCCGGCAGAGTGATAACCCTGGCCGATACCGAGACCGCGCACCTTGTTGCCGTTGTGCTTCGGTTGGTTCTTGCGGTTCTCCCAGTCAAACATCTCGGCGCCCTGTTGCAGGGCTTCGTCCATGTACGCACTCGTTACCGGTTCCTGATCGGCATAGACGGTCGTGTCGTTGTTGACGGCATTGACCCTGCGAATCTCGAGCCGGTCGATACTCAATTCTCTCGCCGCCCTGTCCATGATCGGTGCCATGACGGCGGCGATCTGATTCTGACCAGGACCTCGCTGCGCGCCGCGCGGGGTCGTGTTGGTCAATATCGGCAGACCGCGGAAGCGCATCGATTCGGGATCGTAAACGAGCGATATGGCGCCACCTGCGGACGAAGCATCGCCCCCGGTTGCATTCGGACCGATATCCTCGACGATGAACACGTCGGCCGCCGTTACGCGGCCATTGTCGGCGAATCCCATCTTGATCCAGCCCTGGAAGCCGACACGGGCCGATCCCTGGTAGTACTCGACCTCGCGCGATATCCGCAACTGGACCGGCCTGCTGATCTTCTTCGAGAAATAACCGGCAAGCCCGACGATCGGGTAGGCGCCTATCTTCGAGCCGAAGCCGCCGCCCGTGTTCTCGCTGATCAGCACGACGTCCCTGACGTCGACGCCGAGCATCGCGGCCAGGCCCGGCATGAAGAAACTCTGGCTCTGGCAGGATGCGTGCATGTAACAGGTGCCGTTCTGCCAGTAAGCCATCGCCGTGCGCGGCTCCATGCTCATGTGGGCGTAACCGATGGTGACAAACGGTTCTTCGATGACGATCTTCGCGTCGGCGAAACCCTTGTCGAGGTCGCCGTAGCTCCATTCGTTGGCGTGCTCGCCGGTCGGCTCCCTGCCGGCGCGGAACTCATCGACCTGTTGTCTCGTCCATTTGATGCTGCGGAATCCGGAGCCCTCGCGTGAACGGACGAAGACGTTGCCTTCCTCCCTCGCGTCCGGCCCGCCTCTGACGAGGCTGTCGAGCGGGTCGGTGACAAAAGGCAGCGGCTCGATGTCGACGCGAATCGCGGCCAGCGCATCCTCGGCCGTCTTCTCGTCGACGGCCGCGACCGCGAGGATCGGATCGCCGATATAGGCGGGCGTATTGGTCAGGATCGCGGCACTCGGCGCCTCGGTCGCCGGCACGTCGTCGGCTGTCAAAATTCCGACGACGCCGTCCATCGCCGCGGCTTTCGACGTATCGATTCTGGTTACCCGGCCGTGCGCCATCGGGCTCGTGTACATGCGGGCATAGACCATGCCGTCGGCACGAAAGTCTTCGGCGTACTTGGCCTTGCCGGTGACCTTGCCCGTAATGTCGGGCGGCACGAAATCTTTGCCCAGGTGCTTGTAGTTGCTCATGAGGTCTGCCCCGCTGCGCGCATGACGCCGTTCAGGTAGTGATCGTAAGCCCCGCAACGGCAGAGATTGCCGGACATCGCGAGGCGTGCCTCCTCACGGGTCGGCGACGGATTCTCGTCGAGGAGAGCGACCGCCGCCATGACCTGGCCGGGCGTACAAAAGCCGCATTGCGGGCTCAGCTCGTCGATGAATGCCTGCTGCACCGGGTGCAGCGAGCCGTCGCCGCCCTGCAGCCCCTCGATCGTCAGCACGTTCTTTGCGCGCACGCTGTGCGTCAGCGTCGAGCAGGAGTAGTGTGTGACGCCGTCGATGATCACGGTGCAAGCGCCGCATTCACCGCGATTACAGCCGATCTTGGTGCCGGTGAGTCCCAGCTTGTATCGCAGCGTGTGCGCCAGCATCTCCTGTGGCATGACGTCGACGCGTCGGACCTGGCCATTGACATTGAGGGAGATCAGGCGTTCGACTGCACCCGTCGCCCGGTCCTGCGCGAGAGCAGACGTGATGCTCGAATGCGTTGCGGCTGCGGCGCTCGAGGCGATCACCGCCTTGATGAAGCGCCGGCGTGAAAGTCTCGGGTTCACTGCCTGGATACCTGCCTTATGGTCGAGTGATCTGGACGTCGGACGATTCCGGCAAACCGGTCTGGATTCGGCGCTGCCTGGCTTTCGTCCCCCGGTCGATCTTGTTGAATTAAGCCAGCCAATCGATGATAAGTGGCGCTATTGAATAGTTCAACACGGCCGCTGGCGGCCACGTCTTGCCTGTCGCAACGAAATCAGCGCAAATAATTACAGGCGAAACGAAGAGCTTCGGCGCGATATGGTCCGTGGCAAGGACCGCCGATGAACCGGTCGACGCTTCGCGTCGCCGGTTATCCGCAATCTGCACGCTATAACTTTTCTTTTGGCCAGGGCGTTCCCTGATCCATCACCGTGACCGGCCCCATTCCCATGTAGGTGAACTTCTGCACCCGTTTACCCTCGTAGGTCTCGGTCGTGTAGATATTGCCCTTGGAATCGGTAGCGATGCCGTGCACGGCAAAGAACTGTCCGGGGTTGCGGCCGCCGTCGCCGAAATTCGTCAGGATCTCGAGCGTCTCCCGTTCGATGATGTAGATCTTGCGGTTCGTACCGTCCGCCAGGTAGATGTACTTCTGCGCCGGGTCGGGCGAGAAGGAAATGTCCCAGACCGAGCCGTCGCCCAGGCTCATCGGTTTGACGAAGATTTCCCTGACGAATGTGCCGTCCGTCTTGAATACCTGCAGGCGGTTGTTGACGCGATCGCAAACATAGACGAGCCCGTCATGTGACGGTTGTGCGCAATGTACCGGATTGCGGAAATGCTTTGCCGGTTCGCCGCCGGGCTGGAACGGCCCCAGGTCTACGTCTTCGGGCTCGTTGCCGTAGGCGCCCCAGTAGCGTTTCAATTTGCCGCTGTCTACGTCGAGAACCGCGACTCGCTTGTTGCGATAACCGTCGGCGACATACGCTTCGTTTGCTTTCGCATCGAAAGCAATCTCGGCCACACTGCCGAAATTCTCCTTGCTGCGACTATTCGTGTCGGCGCCGGCACTGCCGTACTGCGCCAGGAATTTTCCGTCGCGCGAGAACTTGAGTATGTGTGAATCGGTGCGGCCATTGCCGCCGATCCAGATATTGTCCTTGTGATCGACGGTAATCCCGTGATTCGAGCTCGGCCATTCATAGCCATCTCCCGGACCGCCCCAGTGATTGACCAGGTTGCCTTCGGGGTCGAACTCGAGCACGTTCGGTGCCGGTATGCAGCAGTCGGCCTTGACCGGGTCCGTTGCGGCACCGATTTCGGTCCGCTCATTGAATGTGTCGCGGCGATGAATGATGAACACATGATCGCGGGAATCGACGCCGATGCCTATCGTCGCTCCCAGAATCCAGTGATTTGGCAATGGCTTTGGCCAGAAAGGGTCCACGACGAACATCGGCGCTTGTTTGTCGTTTGCCTGCGCCGCGCTTTCGAGTGCGTGCTGCCCGAAGCCCAGTGCGACCAACGCAGCGACGACGACGAGGCCTGTCAATACGTATCGTTTGTTCATGGTCCGGGTATCCCCCTTGTTGCTCTTTTGGCGGAGATGTTGTCGAGAGTCCAGAATGCCCCCGTTTCAGCGGCAGTATACTATGGAAAAAACCTACCTGCGGCGATTGCACGGCGATACAGCACGCCAAAGCCATATCCGCAAGAAACTGATTTTTCGACCAGGCGCTATTTCTAATCCAGTGACATACATGACCGAACGTTGCTCGTCGATCGTGTACGCGATCATCATCGTCGGCATCTTCACGCCCTGTCTGGCAGGCCGCGTTGTGGCACACGAGATCCCGACGGATGTCGTGATCCAGACCATTCTCAAACCCGGATCCGAAGGCCTCGAATTCCTGGTGCGCGTGCCGCTCGAGGCGATGCGCGACGTCAACTTTCCGCAGAGCGGGCCGGGTTATCTCGTCATATCGCAAGCGGATCAGACGATCAGGGATGCCGCGATCATATGGATCGGCCGGGAAGTGCGTTTATACGAAAATGAACGACACCTCGACGATTGGGAAATCGTTGCGGCCAGATTGTCAGTGCCGTCGGACCGGTCATTCGACAATTTCGACACCGCGCTCGAGAGTTTTTCCAGGCCACCGCTTCCCGATGAGACGGAACTCTTCCGCGACCAGGCGCTGCTCGACGTGCGGCTTCGATATCCCATCGAAAGCGAGACTTCCGATTTCTCGATCGATCCGGAATTCGCGCGGCTCGGCATGCGAACGACCACCGTCGTCCATTTCCTGCCGTCAGACGGCGTGGAACGCGTGTTCGAGTTTTCCGGAGATCCGGGCCTCGTGCGCCTGGATCCCCGCTGGCACCACGCGTTTTTTCGCTTCGTCGGGTCCGGCATAGAGCATATCCTGGACGGTATCGATCACCTGCTGTTCGTGATCTGCCTCCTGATTCCGTTTCGCCGCATTCGTCCACTGATCGCCATTGTTACCTCGTTCACCGTCGCACACTCGATCACGCTGTTTGCATCCGCATTCGGCCTGGTGCCGAACGCATTGTGGTTTCCGCCGCTGATTGAAACACTCATCGCGGCATCCATCGTGTACATGGCGTTCGAAAACATCGTTGGCTCGCACTGGCAGCGGCGCTGGGTGATCGCCTTCGGCTTCGGTCTGGTGCACGGTTTCGGATTCTCGTTTGCGCTCAGCGAGACACTGCAGTTCGCGGGCAGACACCTCACGACTTCGCTGTTGGCGTTCAATATCGGCGTCGAGATTGGTCAGCTGCTGGTTATCGCGGCCGCAGTGCCGGTCATGAACTGGTTGCTGCGGAATGCGTTTTCGGAACGCATGGGTACCATCATCCTGTCTGCCATCCTCGCGCACAGCGGCTGGCACTGGATGAGCACGAGAGCCGGTGATCTCATGGCATACAGCTTTGAGCGACCGGTGTTCGACTACGCATTTCTCGCCGCACTCATGCGCTGGGCAATGCTGTTGATCATCATCGGCAGCGTGGTATGGATCCTGTTCGTCGTTTACAGGCGCTTCCTCGAGCAGGCGGAGACCGAGCTTTCACAATCGGGCGGCACCGGATAAGCTCAGAAAACGGGGTCAGACCCCGTTTAATCAATAACAATGAAGATGGTCGGATCTTCCGTGGGGGACAGCAATCGGGGGTCTGACCGGACAAAGGAAAGACTATGCAGTCCGTCATGATCGTTGTACTCGGCGTTGCCGGAATGGCATTCGGCTGGTTCGTCTACTCCCGGTTTATCGCGACCAAGATCTACCAGCTGGACCCGAATTTCGTGACGCCGGCGCACGAGTTCAATGACGGCGTCGATTATCACCCGACCAACAAATACGTACTGTGGGGCCATCATTTCACGTCTGTCGCGGGTGCCGCGCCGATCGTCGGCCCGGCGATCGCCGTCTACTGGGGCTGGGTGCCTGCCGTCCTGTGGGTAACTCTCGGTACGGTATTTTTCGCAGGCGTGCACGATTTCGGCGCATTGTGGGCGAGCGCACGCCACAAGGGGAAATCGATCGGAGCGCTGTCGGAAGAAATCATCGGCAAGCGCACGCGCGCTTTGTTCATGGTGGTCATCTTTCTCGTGCTGCTCATGGTCAACGCGGTGTTCGGCGTCGTGATAGCCGGGCTGTTCGTCAACACCCCGGGTTCCGTGTTTCCTGCCTGGGCGGCAATCGTCGTCGCGCTGATCATCGGCCAGCTCGTTTATCGGAAATACAACCTGCTGGCGTTGTCCATCGGCGGCGTCATCGCCCTGTACCTGTCCGTGTACGCCGGCAGCATCATCCCGCTCGAGCTGCCGGAGATGCTCGGTCTGTCGGCCAATGCCAACTGGATCATCATCCTGTTCATCTACGCGGCGATCGCGTCGATGTTACCGGTCTGGGTGCTGTTGCAGCCGCGCGATTTCATTAATGGCATGCAGCTCTTTGTCGGGCTGATACTGCTCTACGGAGCCGTATTGCTGTCGCTGCCGGGCATTTCTGCGCCAGCTTTCAATCAACAGGTAACGCCGGATGCTCCGTCATTGGTGCCGCTCCTTTTCGTCACGATTGCGTGCGGCGCGGTGTCCGGTTTCCACGGCATCGTGTCGTCGGGTACGAGCTCGAAGCAACTCAACAAGGAGACGGATGCCAGATTTGTCGGTTACCTGGGAGCCGTGGGTGAGGGTTCACTGGCACTGATTACGATCGTCGCCGTGACCAGCGTCGCGCTTGCAGCAACGCCGGATGTTTGGCACGAGATATATGACCGTTACGGAAGCACCAATGCCGATACGTTCGTCCAGGGTGGAGCCCAAATGATCACCAATGGCTGGGGTCTGCCGTTCAATGTGTCACAGACGCTGCTTGCAACCATGGTCGTGCTGTTTGCGGCTACGACGATGGATACGGGTGTCCGATTGCAGCGCTACATCATCCAGGAGTGGGGCAAGATCTATAACATTCCGTTGTTCCACAACGGCATAGCGGCGACTCTCGTCGCCGTCACCTGCTGCCTGCTGCTCGCCTTCGGTGCGGGCGGCGCATCGGGTAGCGGCGGCCTTATTATCTGGCCGCTCTTCGGCTCGACCAACCAGATACTTGCCGGCCTGACCTTGCTCGTCATCTCGGTGATGCTGATCCGCTACGGCCGGCCGGCGCGCTACACGATATTGCCCATGATCTTCGTGCTGATCACGTCGTCCTGGGCAGCGCTAATCAAGCTGGTCGAGTTCTATGAAGCCGGCAACTGGTTACTCGTGGTGATCGATGTCGTCGTTGTCATTACCACGTTCATGGTGATCCTCGAAGCGGTCTCGGTGATTTCCAAAATCCGGCGAGAGAATGCCGCACGGACACCGTCGCCGCAGACGGATTGACACGAAAGCCGGAAATCGCCGCGCTATTCCGACGCAGTCGCCAGTCTTGCATCGAGGTAGCCAACTGCCTCGGCGAACACATAGCGATTGGGATTCCGGTGCGTCATGTCGCGGATGACCATCAGCTTGCTGTTAGTGACGCCTGCGTCGAGGTAATTCGCATGGGCCTTCTTCGTCGGCTCCAGGGCCTGGTCGAGCGTACCGGTGACGAAGACGTAATGATTCTTGCGGATCAGGTCGAGGTAACGCGGCGTCGCCCGGTCCCAGAATTCGACCCCGCAATTGAAGATCGCGCCTTTGAACACGTTCGCATGCTCCGTCGCGACCATGCTGGCCATCTTGCCGCCGCCGGATAGTCCGCTCAGGTATATCCGTTCCGGGTCGATTGTGTAGTCGCGGCCGATCACCGCCGGCGCGATCTGTGCCAGAACCGCCCGGCGCCCGACGATCTCGGAATTCCCGGACCTGTTCGCGGCGATCCAGATCAGATTGCGCTCTTCCATCACTCGATCCCAGCCGCGCGGCATCTCGCCGGAATACGTCGGGCTGATGTAGACCATCAGGCCCGGCGGCCGGCCGGCATCGTAGCGTTCCGGGACGTAGACCTCCCAGCTCAGCGCCTCGTCGGGCGCAATGACATCCGCAATCCCGGTAGCCGCCTCCGCGCCCGCAATCGCGGCTATCGTGTCCGTGAGGCGGAATGCGCCCGTGCGCTGCTCGGCGGCTGGCGCGTCGCAGAGCCACGGCACGAGAAACAGCCACGGCACGAGGAGAAAGCGCGGAGTCATCATGGGGATTCGTTGAGCCATGCTTCGCTTTTCGACACCACGCGGCACCGCGGGTTTCCGGCGGCCCCGCCAACTTTGTGGCGAAATAGAGACATTTTTTTGATCGATGTGTGGTATGTAAGCCACAATTTCTATATAACAAGTCGTCTTTGGGAAAAAAACACACCCGATATTTCATTGGATACAATTGTCCGATTGCGGATAAAATGCAACACTGTCGCACGATCGGCGCAATAAAATGTTGTTTTCGTCTTTATTTTGCGCCGCAACAGTGCTTCAATGATGCCATGCGGTCGGCGCAATGCGGTCCGCCGACGGCGTCATAACTTCTCTAACGGGGGACCAACAAATGCTTAAGTTACCCAACCCTATCAGGTTTCTGATGGCTGCTTCCGCGGTCTTGGTTGCCTTGCCCGGCCTTGCGCCGGTCGCACTGGCACAGCAAGGCCAGGAAGTGATCGAAGAAATCATTACGACAGGTACGCGGCGCGCGGAGCGCAGCGCGTCGGATTCCTCGGTGCCGATCGATGTGGTTAGCGGCGATGAGCTCGTCAACATCGGTACCAACGACATGGACGACTTGCTGAGGACCACAGTGCCGTCCTACAACGTGCAGAGTCACTCGATCGACGACGCGGCCACGCTCGTTCGCCCGGCGACGATGCGCGGCTTGCCGCCGGACAACGTTCTGGTAATGATTAATGGCAAGCGTCGCCATCGGTCCGGCGTCATCGCGGAACTCGGCAGTTCACTGAATGAAGGCTCGCAGGGTCCGGACATCTCCGCGATACCCGCGCTCGCCATCAAGCAGGTCGAGGTGCTGCGCGACGGCGCAGCGGCGCAATATGGCTCTGACGCCATTGCCGGCGTGATCAACTTCGTGCTCCGTGACGATTCGGATGGCGTGACTGTCGAAGCGCGCACCGGCGAATACATGGAAGGCGATGGCACATTGGTGCAGCTGATGGGCAACGCCGGCTTTCCGCTCGGCGATAACGGCTTTTTCAATGTAACCGGCAGCTGGAGTGAAGGGGACCCGACCAGCCGCTCGATTCAGCGCACCGATGCGGCGACGCTGATTGCTTCCGGTGCGCCGGATCAGCAGTCATCGGTTCGCCAGCCGTTCGCGCAAATCTGGGGCCGGCCGGAGTATCGGGATAACTGGAATATCTTTATTAATTCCGGCATCCAGCTCAATGACTCGCAGGAAATCTATGCGTTCGGTAACGTGGCGCGGCGGGAAACGGAAGGTGGTTTCTTCTACCGTAATCCGAACAGCCGCTCAGCCGTCTATACGAACGATTTCAACGGCGTTTCCTATCGCGCGATCGTCGACACGAACATCAGTCGCGGCGACCAGAACGTGGTGTCGAATTGTCCGGCACTCGCGAGCCCGGGTTCCGGTGGCAGCGGCGTGCCGCTGAATGCGGCCGCAGTAGCGGCCGATTTCGCCGCGCGCCAGGCGCTGCCGGCCAACTGCTGGCTCATGAATATCCCGGTGCCGGGTGGTTACACGCCACAGTTTGGCGGCAAGCTCAAAGACGCCAGCGTCGTCGGCGGCCTTCGTGGTGAAATGAACAACGGCCTGTTTTACGATTTCAGCGCTGGCTACGGCCGCAACAAGGTCGAGTTCTTCCTCAAGAACACCTGGAATCCCTCACGCGGTCCTGACGGAGTCGACACGGACGGCAATCTGCAACGTGACTTCGATATCGGTGACTACGTGCAGTCAGAAGTGAACGTCAACGCCGACTTCGTATTGCCGATAGCAGTTGACGCGTTTGCTTCCGACCTGAACCTCGCGTTCGGCGCGGAATGGCGCGACGAAATCTTCGAAACGATCATCGGCGAGGTGAACTCCTGGGAAGCCGGGCGTTTTGCGTTCCAGAGCGGTAATGGCACCAATTGCTATGGCGACGGTGTCAGCTGTCAGCTCGATGCTGGTGGCAATCCGATCCCGCTTCCCGACCTGAGCATTGGTGCTCACGGCTTCGCCGGATTTAGCCCGGTACAGGCGGGACTGTGGGGACGCTCGAACTGGGCGGTTTATGTCGAGGGTGAGGCCGATATCACGGATCGGTTCACGGCTGCGATCGCTGTCCGTTACGAGGACTTCGAGAGCTTCGGCGACACGACCAATGGCAAGGTTGCCTTGCGCTTCGCATTAACCGATTCGCTGGCCATCCGCGGTTCGTATAATACGGGCTTCCGTGCGCCGACGCCGGGACAGGAAAACGTGACCAAGGTGTCGACGATCCTGATCCAGGGCGAATTGAGTCAGAGCGGCCAGATTCCGCCGACGAATCCGATCGCACAATTCCTCGGCGGGAAGCAGCTGACGCCGGAAGAGTCGGATAATTTCTCGTTCGGTGTCGTCTGGGATGTTACGGACAGATTGAGCATCACTGCGGACTACTTCAACATCAACGTGGACGATCGGATTGCCTTTACCGGCACGATCGATATCACGGGCGAGCCGGTCCCGGCAGCAGGCAGTATTCCGGGCGGTCGTGACTGCCCGAACGCGCGGGTCAACCCGTTCGGCAACCTCGCGCTCTGCCTGCAGGAGCTGGGCGTCCCGGGCGCGGCGGATCTGTCATCGGTATCGTTCTACACCAACGATTTCGAGACGACCGTGCAGGGCATCGATCTCGTCGCCACGCTGAGTCTCGACTGGGGTAACGCCGGCTCCGGCGACCTGACCTTGCTTTGGAACTGGACCGAGCAGGAAGTCGATAGCGCGGGCAGCGAAGTGGATCGCAACAAGGTGGTGGATCTGGAGAACATGAATCCGGAGCATCGCGGTGTACTCACCTACCATCACTTCGTTGGCGACTGGCGCTTCCTCGCGCGTGCGAGCTATTACGACGACTGGGTAAACTCGCAGTGGGGAAGCAGTGATCCGACACCGCGTGGTGCAGACGGAACAGGCTATATGCTGAGTTGCGCCGGACCGGCGTTCAACGACCATTGCTACAGCGGCGAGACGATTGTAGACCTTGAGGCGGCGTATACCTTCGCCGACAAGTACACGATCGCTGTCGGCGCCAACAACGTGTTCGATGAATTCGGTGCGGACGATCTCTCCAATGCCGACGGGACAATCGGTTCCGGTAACCTGTACACCGATACGACCCCTTGGGGTATCGAAGGCGGTTTCTGGTACGTACGGCTGAGGGCCGATTTCGAATAAGAAGTAGCGAGAGTTCGCATCGGCGAAAGCTGATGAGAGATAAAGGGGCGCCGAACAGGCGCCCCTTTTTTTGCCACCGTGTTTTTTAATCCGGGCGCAACCGGTCCGGAGTTTCGCTAGAACTGGCCTCGCAATCCGAGAATAAATTTCGTGCGCCGGTATTGATCCCGCAACTCGGTACGCAACGCAACATCGTCCGCGATATTGCTCGCGAAGCGCTCGCGCACCCGGCGATGATGCTGGTCGATGACGAATCTCGTATCGAACCACAACATCAGCTTGTCGGTCAGGCGGTACTGTATCGTGGCGTTGATATTCGGCGTCAGGGATTCGTTTCGATCTCGGAAAGTGATCTCGTGTTGTTGACGTTTCCCCCACCAATCGACGTCCACGCTGTAGTTGATCTTCCACGCCGGCAGGTCGTGACGGTAACGAATCGAGTAGCGATTAATCGGCTTGAATCGCATCACGCGTTTTTGTCCGGTAAACGGGTCGGTTGTTTCCGAGTCCTGCCAGGTGTAGGACACGTCGATGACGGCGCCTTCCAGGCGCAACGGCTCGAGCCGCCAGCTGCCCTTGAGCGTGACGCCGTATAGTTCTGCATCGCCGATATTGCCCGATGCCGATATGACATCGGTTGCGGCAATCTTGTCGATGTGGTCTTCGATGTCATTGTAAAAGAGCTGTGCCTCGAGGATGCCGGCATCGTCCGGCAGCCTGTGTTCGACGGTGAATTTCCATTCCCAGGCTTTCTCCGGCTCGAGCTCCGGGTTGCCGGCGTCGAGCGTATCGTCCTCGCTGTCGAAGGTGACGACGAAATCGCCGAAATCGAGTTGGCTCACGGTGCGTTCGAGCGACCCCCTGATTTGCGTGGAATCCTTAAAGTCCCAGCGCAGGTCGATACGCGGCTTGATATAGGTGAACGATCGTTCGTTGTTCACGTCGAGCCCCGACTGATCGATTGTCGAGTGCTCGACGTTCAAGGCGCTTTCCAGGGCGAGATCCTGGCGCATTTGCCAGAAATGCGTGCTGAAGAACTCGTAGCGATTCTCCTCGATATCGGACACGGAATTGAAGACGTCTACGCGATTGAGCGAACCGTCGGGCAGCACCTCGAAGAGGTCCACTTCCTTTTCGAGAACGTTCTGCGCGCCTTCGAGACCCAGCTCGAGGTTCTGCGAGGTGGTGAGCGGCCAGCTGTATGAGGAACGAATGATCGCTTCCGTCGCATGCTCATCCGTCAAGACGAGCGACTGGGCCGGCACATTGCCGGGTACGGTCGAGGTCAGGGAAACGAATTCCGATTCATCACCCGTCTTGTCTGTGTAGATCAATCGCGTCTTGAGCGTACCGTTGGCGCCGACGCGATTCTCGAGGTCACCGCCCACTTCCCATTCGAGCCGGTCCTCGAGTGACAGGTTGAGCAGATTTTCGGTGTTCGGATCGCCGACAAATGTCACGAGCGTCGTTTCCGTTTCTTCCGCTTCGTTGTCGGCAATGCGCGCATTCAGATTCAAGATGTCGCCGTTGACGAAGGACCAGTTGCCGGACGTGTTGAGCACGAGCTCCTGATTCAGTTGCGGTTTGTGAATGTCGCGTTGCTCGAACAGGGTGTTGCTGTCGGGTGTGAAGTACTGTTCGAACTGATCTTCATCGCCGCCGCGGTTATACGGTCCGAACTCCGCGCTCACGAGGTAATTCATGGTGCCGATGGAGTTGCTGTAGGACAGCAGGCCGTCGTACTCGGGCGAGTCGCCGTAAAATCCCGAATGCAATTGCCACGCACCCGAGCCGCCCGATACCTCTTCCGTGAGCACGATATTGATGAGCGTCCCTTCGCTGCGCACATCGAGACCGGGCGCGGTGCCGCGGATCACCTCGATTCGCGAAACGACACCGGCCTGGATTCTTTCGATCGCGGAGCTGATGTCGTTCGACTTGCCGGAGATGCGTTTGCCATTGATCAGGATCTGGTCGCCGCCGGATCCGAAGCCACGCTTCTCCGGTTCGTTGCGCCTGCGTCGCCGGTCGTCGGGCAGCAGCGCCGCACCGCCGGGCACCCAGCGCAGCATGTCTGCCGCAGACACGGTCGTGTAGGGCTCGAAATACGCGGCTTCGTAGACGACGGTGCCGCCATCGGGCGAAGTCCAGACGCCCGGTGCAAGCGCGCGTTCCGGGGATTCGTCCCCCGTCGATCGGGTGGTCGGCGGGTCGGCCGCATCGGCGGCGAACGGCACAGCCTGCAAAAAGCCGGCAACGAGACCCGTCACGAGTTGCTGTCTTGCCGTTGGCACGCGGATACTGTCCTCTCTTTGCGATTATTCTATGCAGCCCGGCACGGCATGACGCGCCCTGGTGCCTGTTCGTCGGAAAAGCCGGGTGATCTTACAGCAGGGAACCGGCACGGAACGTGGTCCCGCATCCTGAACCCCCCAAAGCATTGCAGGCGCATGTCGTGCACAACCCGGCGCAACCAGACCCAATGACACGGTGAGCCGGCATTGGTTCGCCACGACGGGCCGCATCGTTTCACATACCGAAACGCCAATCCGACCGTGCAGATATCGCGCCCGTGAGAGTCTGGAACCGGTTCAGACACTCTGTTGCTCGGGCGCCACGCCGTCTTCCAGTATTTCGGGGTCGATGGACCGATGCCGCTGATTTCGCGCGCCTTCGATGATTTCGGCGTTCTGTTGATCACATACAACAAAAAACTGCACCTGGCGTCCATGCAAGCATGTCCCATATCTTTATTTTCAAGACCGACAGTGGTTCAATCGGCGGCAACGCATGCGATCCGGTGCGGGTGCCGCGGTGTACGCGACGCCCCCGCCGGACGTCCGGACGTGGGTTCGGTGATGCGATGGGGGTTCGCGCCCGCAACGGGTGCGATCAAAAAGTCAATGCGTTGTTTTTCCAAATAAGCAATATATGGGGGGACAATCCTATGAAATCTATTTCTAAGCTGGCTTGGCTAACCGTGTCGTCTGCCATCCTGGCAGTGCTTGCCTTGCCCGCCAGCGTAACGCTGGCCCAGGGGCAGCAGGCCCAGGGCGAGGCCATTGAGGAGATCATCACCACGGGTATCCGCGGCCGTCCGCGTACGGCAATGGACTCGGCGGTCCCGGTCGATACGTTCAACGTGGATGCGATCGAGGCGGTCTCGCACACGGATACGGTGGATATTCTGCAGACGCTGGTTCCGTCCTATAACGTCGGCCGCGAGCCGATCTCCGACGGTTCCACTTTCATCCGCCCGGCTACGTTACGCGGCCTGCCGCCGCACCACACGCTGGTGCTGATCAACGGCAAACGCCGTCATCGTGCGGCACTCGTCACCATCGGCACCGACGGCGACCAGGGCCCCGACGTGGCGACCATCCCGTCGACGGCGGTCAAGAACGTCGAAGTGCTGCGTGACGGCGCATCGTCCCTGTACGGCTCCGACGCGATCGCCGGCGTGATCAACTTCATCCTCAAGGACGACTCGGAAGGCTTCACCTTGCGCGCGGGCACGGGATCGTTCTTCGAAGGCGACGGCGATGAGTACACGATTTCCGGCAACCTCGGCTTGCCGCTCACCGAGAACGGATTCCTGTCGATTTCTGCCGAAGTGAGCGAGAACGACTTCACGGAACGCGCAGAGGTGTATTGCGAGGAATGGTTCTGCCTGGATCCCTCGAATTCACGTTTCCAGGCGAATAACATCGTCCGGCAGGGCTACATTACGGGCACACCGACCGCGCCGACTGCCTACGAGCAGGGGCTGCAGGCCGCATTCCCGGCCGGCGTTCCGGCGGCTTCGGTCGAGGGTGTGAACGTCATGCCCTGGGGCGTGCCGAACCAGGAGGCCGTGCGGGCTTTCGTGAACGCTGGCATCGAGCTGCAGAACGGTATTGAGCTCTACGGCTGGGCCAACTACTCGGACAGCAAAGGCGACGGCAGCTTCTTCTATCGCTGGCCGCAGAACGGCACGATCGAGCTGCTGCGGCGCGCCGATGGCTCGCTGTACAGCCCGCTCGAGATCTTCCCCGGCGGTTTCACGCCGCGTTTCGAGGGTGAGGTCGAGGACGTCGGCGGCCTGATCGGCGTGCGTGGCGAAACGGACGGCGGTTTCACCTGGGACTTAAGCGGTCGCTTCGGTTCCGACGAGATCGACTATCGTCTGTTCAATACGATCAATCCGTCCTACGGGCCGGATACACCGACCGACTTCAAGCCCGGAAAACTCACCAACGAGGAAGTGCAGTTCCAGGCCGATTTCACGAACGAAATCGATCTGGGCAACGTATCTGACGTGGTCGTCGCCTACGGCCTGAGCTACATGGACGAGGAATACGACGTCGGGCAGAGCGCCGATGTCGCCTCCTACGATCCCGGCCCGCACGCGTTGCAGGATCCGTTCGGTTTCTGTACTGACGAAGCCGACCCTGCCATGCGCACGCCGACCACGGTCGCGGGCACCGGCCCGTGGACCGCGAGCATCGGTGGCCAGCAGGCGGTGGCCGGCAACACGATCGCCGGTCTGGATTGCACGAACACGAGCGATCCCGTGTACCGCGTCGTCGGTGTCGGTTCGAACGGCTTCCCGGGCTATTCGCCGGCATTCTCCGACAAGTACACCCGCGACTCCTGGGCGGTCTACGGCGAAATCAGCGCCGACCTGACGGACAACTTCTTTGCCCAGGCGGCCATCCGCTACGAGGACTACTCGGACTTCGGCAACGAGACCGTCGGCAAGGTCGCCGGCCTGTATCGCGTTAGCGACGCTCTCGCGATCCGCGCCTCGGTCGGCACGGGCTTCCGCGCGCCGACGCCGGGTCAGCAGGGTACGACCAACGTGTCGACGCGCCTGCCGCAAGGCTTCCCGGTCGCAACCGGCCTGTTCCCGGCTTCCGGCGCGGTCGCCCAGGCGCTCGGCGCGGTGCCGCTCAAGGCAGAGGAGTCCACGAACTGGACGTTCGGCTTCACGGCAGACATCGGCGAGCTCGCACTGACGGTCGATTACTACAACATCGCCATCGACGATCGCTTCAGGGCGATCTCGACGCGTGATGTGTCGACCGATCCAACGGCGGGTGAAGCCTATACCAACTACCTCGCGCTGGTGGCAGCCGGCGTGGTTGGCGCCGAGACGATCGGTGGCGTGTTCTACTTCCAGAATGCCCTGGACAGCACCACGCAGGGTGTCGACATCGTGGCGTCATACCCGTACTCGTGGGCTAACGGCCAGGAGACGACCGTGCAGTTCGCGTTCAACTGGAACGAGAGCAAGCTCGACGCCGACCTGCTCGACGTCCTGAACCCGGAAGACGAGTACGACTTCGAGAATGCCACTCCGAACACGCGCTGGAACCTGACGGCGGTCCACAGCATCAATGATGCGTGGTCGCTCATGGGCAGGGTGCGGTATTACGGCGAATACGACAACTCCGATAACACCACGCCGTTGTCGATCCAGAGCCTGGATGCCGTGATCTTCTTCGACCTGGAAGCCAACTGGCAGTTGAACGACAACTGGCGCTTCACGCTCGGCGGCCGGAACATCTTCGATGAGTATCCGGACCGCGTGGATCGCATTGCCAGCGACAACGACTTCTGTTGTGGACGTATCTACCAGTCTTCATCGGTCGTGCCCTGGCAGGGCGGCTACTACTACGGTCGTGTCACGTTTAACTATCAATAAACCGCAATTCCGGGGGCGCGCCTTGAGCGCCCCCGGTTTCGACTGAAACTTGAAGCCCCCGCGTTGCGGGGGCTTTTCTTGTTGCGCCTCGCGATCGGGCGTAACTTTGCTGTTCGGCGGCGGTCGAATTCCTGCAGAGTATCGGCGAAACGGGGGTATCGGGTGTCCGCAGGCGCCGAACGGTAGAGTCGACGGAACATCCCGTGGCTTTGCCGGTTGTTTCCGCTAGACTCGAGGCTGTATCGGAGGAAATGGTATGTTTTCGCGGCGACCCATTGATTCATTCGTGGCAGGCGCGGTGATGAGCTCGATCCTGTTGCTGGGCGGGTGCGCGTCGACGACCTCGCAGCAGGCGGCAGGAGAAGAGCCGACAACGCGGTCGCGGATGCCCAGGTGCCCGTCGGGTACCACGATGTTCTGCGAGGCTCAGAAGGTCGGCAGGATCCGATTCGGTCAATTCGGCAAGAAAGACCTGGAATCCTGCAGCTGTGCGCCCGAATCCATCGTGAACGGCAGATCGCAGCAGCCGGCCCTGCCTCAATAACGGCGGCCTGTTTGCCGACGGCAATTTTCTTTACCCTGGTGCCTTGCCTTTTTTGGTGCCGGTGGTAACAAATGACTTTTACCCGCAACGGCCATGGGCCGCCAATGGCGCGGCACGCATTGGCACGACCGAAAATACCGCAAACGTCGTGACCGCTTTAACAAGTCACCACTCTCACCTCATACACAATGATTGATCTTTATTACTGGCCGACACCCAACGGCATGAAAGCGTCGATCATGCTCGAGGAATGCGAAGTCGAGTACAAGGTGATCAAGATCAATATCGGTCGCGGCGACCAGTTCACGGCAGAGTTCCTGGGCATCAGCCCGAATAATCGAATTCCGGCGATCGTCGATCGCGACACCGGCATGTCCGTATTCGAATCCGGCGCCATTCTCATGTATCTCGCAGACAAGACGGGCAGGTTCATGCCGCGCGATGACAAAGGGAAATACGAGGTCCTGCAATGGCTTTTCTGGCAAGTCGGGGGGCTGGGGCCGATGGCGGGACAGCTCAGCCACTTCGTCAACTATGCGCCGGAGCCCGTGCCGTATGCGCATACGCGATACGCACAGGAATACGACCGGCTGCTCGGCGTGATGAATTCGAGACTCGCCGATCGCGAATTCCTGGCCGGAGATTATTCGGTCGCCGACATGGCGAGCTTTCCCTGGGTAGCCGGTTACAAGCGACTGGGCACGAGTCTGGACGCGTTTCCGAATCTCAGGCGTTGGTTCGATGTCGTCAAGCTACGGCCCGCGGTTCGCAAAGGTATGGACCTCGGCAAGGACTGGCGCAACGAATCCGACCTGACCGACGAAGAGGCGAGGAAGGTACTGTTCGGACAGACTGCCGAGTCGATCGCGAGAGCACGGCGTGACCGGGAAGCGAAATGAAACTCTATGACTGCACGACGGCACCGAGTGCGCGGCGGGTGCGCATGTTCGTCGCCGAGAAAGGAATCGAGATTCCGACGGAACAGGTGAACCTGCGCGATGGTGAGCAGCTTGGCGAAGCATTCAGGAAAATCAATCCGGAGTGCACCGTGCCGGTGCTCGAGCTCGACGACGGTGTGACAATCAGCGAAGTATTTGCGATCTGCCAGTACCTCGAAAGCGAGTATCCGGACCCTGCACTCATGGGCCGCAACGCCATCGAGCGCGCAACGATTGCGATGTGGAACACCAAGGGCGAGCAGTTGGGCATCGCCGCAGTTGCCGAAGTGCTGAGAAACAGCGCGAAAGGCATGCGCGATCGTGCATTGCCGGGACCGACGAATCTCAAGCAGATACCCGAGCTCGTGGAGCGCGGCAAGATAAGGGTGAAGGCATTTCTCGCGAGACTCGACGGGCAGCTGGCCGACAGCAGGCATATCACTGGCGACGACTTCACGCTGGCCGACATCACGGCATTCATCGCCGTGGACTTTGCGCAACGCCTCAAGATTCCGATCGGGGACACGCAGGTAAATCTCAGGCGCTGGTTCGGTGCGGTCTCGCAAAGGCCGAGCACGGCGGCCTGACCGCGATCGCTCTCGCCTTACTGTGTGGTATTAACCGGAGATGCGTTTGAGGCCTGCTTTGGCCTCGTTGATCCACTCGCGCTGCACCTTGCGGTAGTGTCGCGGTGCCAGCTCCGCAGCATTGAGAATCTCCTCGTATTCCGCCCGGGCGGCATCCCGGTTGCCGAGCCTTTCGAGAATCTGTCCATATCGCACACGGGCCTCCGCACCGGCGAAATAAGCCGCGATCGCCTTGTACTCGTCGAGCGCTTTGTCATCCTCGCCGCAGGCTTCAACGGCTCGTGCATAAAGCAGGTGCCCATCGGGCGACTTGTAATCCGGATTTTTCTCGGTCAACAGCTCGAGCGTGTCCCTTGCGTCCTCGTATTGCCCATCGCCGAACTGCGCCGTTGCGAGGCCGAGCATCAGGTCCGGATCGTGTTCGTAGAGTCCGGTCAGAGCCTGCTCATAATGCGCGATCGCCTCCGCGTAACGGCCGCTCGCGACAAGCTCACCCGCGAGGTGCCGCGCAGCATCGACGCTACCGGATAATCGGTGCTGTCGCTGCCGCTGACGCAAGTCGGCGCCAGGATCCAGGACTTTTCTCACGCCACGCAACGCGCGCCGCGCACGCCAATTGTTCATGAAGTCGGGTATCAGCTCGACGATGAGGTACGCAAGCCCGCCGATTCCGGGCGCGATGATCAGGATGAATATCCAATACATGCTCCTGTCGGTGCGCAGCACGTGTACGATGAGTGCGATCTGCAGCAGGTAAATCAGACCGGCATAGGCCATCGTTTCTCAGGCACCGGCGGATGCATCTTCGATCTCGTTCGGCAACAACTGCATCGAACGAAAGCCCGCATACAGGAGTATGAGGAGCTTCGATAACTCGAGCACCGAATAGGCGGCATGGGCGATCGAGGGGGCCGGCTCCATTCCGGCAACGATCTGCTGCGTGCGTGCGGACAACTCGGGCAAGAGCCATAGCGACTGCGCGATCAGGATGAGCGCGAGCGCAGCAGATGCCGCCCACAGGTGTTTCGCCTGGCCTGACAGGCGAACGAGTATCAACAGAATGATGAGCGCCACGAACTCGGCCTTATTGAGAGCGGCGAACACTACTTGTCCGACGTCGAGCGCGATTTCCCGGGTAATCGTCGGCGCCGAGAATCGTGCCGGCGTGGCAAGCAGGGACACACCGGCCGTCATGCCGAACCAGACCAGGCAGACCCATGCCGGATTTCGCACGAGATTCAAAAACCGTTTCCGGGACACTTGCTCTGGGGGCATAATTTGTAGCCGGTTTTTAGTATCGTCGGGGCTTCAACCCTTCTGTGTAACAAACGATATGGCGTCCAAGAAAGAATCTCAACTGGCATCGGCAGTGCTGATGATCCGCCCGGCCCGTTTCCAGAGCAATCCAATGACTGCCGAATCGAACCTGTTTCAGGGTCGAAATCCCTCTGCGCCGGATCAGCAGCAGCGCGATGCCGAAGCCGAATTTGATCATCTGGTTGCGACGCTGGAAGCCGGCGGCATTACCGTCATCAAGTTCGACGACACCGAAGAGCCGCATACGCCTGATGCGATTTTCCCGAACAACTGGGTGAGTTTTCACGCTGATGGTACCGTGGTTCTTTATCCGATGGAGGCTGAAAACCGGCGTACCGAGAGACGTCAGGACATCATAGACGCCCTGGCCAACGAATACGGATTCCAGGTTCGTGAAGTGGTGGACCTGACGCACCACGAGAAAAACGGACATTATCTCGAGGGTACAGGAAGCCTGGTGCTCGATCGCAGTAATCGCATTGCATACGCTTGCCTGTCGTCACGAACTCACCTCGATGTACTCGGAGACTTCGCGCAGAGACTCGATTACGATGTCGTCGCATTCGATGCTGTGGACAAGAACGGTAAAGCCATATATCACACCAACGTATTGATGAATGTCGGCGAGAGGCTTGCTGTCATCTGTGCCGAAGCTATCCCGCGCGAGGATCAGCGGAAGGCAGTCATTCGCAGCCTCGAAAATACAGGCCATGAAGTGTTCGAATTGACGTTCGATCAGATGCACGCCTTTGCCGGCAACATGCTCGAACTTCGTTCGTCGTCAGGCAAGCGCATCATTGCAATGTCGGAACAGGCCCGCGAATCACTGGATCCGGCGCAGCTCAAAGAAATCTCCGCCTATGCACAGATCGTCAGCGCGCCAATCGAACAAATAGAGAATTCGGCGGGCGGCAGCGTCCGCTGCATGCTCGCGGAGATTCACCTGCCGCAGGCGCAGTCCGGTAACTAGTCGGTCAGCTTCGCAGTCAATTCATCACATGGGCAAACACCGCGACAAGATCCTGATGTGTGCGCCGGAATTCTTTACCGTCGACTACGTCATCAATCCGTGGATGGCCGGACACGAGAGTTCGCTCGATAGCGATCTCGCAAAGAAGCAGTGGCAGACGCTGCGCGATACGATCGCGGAATACGCCGACATCGCGGAGATGGAACCACAGCCTGGCTTGCCGGACCTCGTTTTCACCGCGAATGCCGGAGCCGTGTACGGTAACAAGGCAATCGCCAGCCATTTCATGCCGCACGAGCGGCGGCCGGAAGAGGTGCACTACAAGCAGTGGTTTCGTGACAACGGCTTCGAGCTCATGGACCTCGATGAGGATATCGGGTTCGAAGGCGCGGGCGATGCATTGTTCGACAGGGGTGGGCCCTGGTTATGGGCAGGTTACGGCTATCGAACCGAGATCGAGGCGCATGCGGAGATCAAGAAGTTCTGGGATGTCGATCTCGTATCGATAAAATTGACGGATTCACGCTTCTATCACATCGACACCTGCTTCTGTCCGTTGATGGACGGATTCCTGATGTATCATCCGCCGGCATTCGATTTCGATTCCCGAATCGCCATCGAATCACGAATTCCGCCGCACAAGCGGATAGTTGTCGATACCATGGATGCCGGTAACTTCGCCTGCAATGCGGTCAATGTCGCTGACATGGTAATTCTGCATAAGGCATCGGAGCCGTTGAAGGCGCGGCTGATGCTGGCTGGCTTCAAGGTGCGCGAGGTGGATTTGTCGGAATTCCTGAAGGCCGGCGGCTCGGCGAAATGCCTGACATTGAAACTGGTGGAACCGCTCAAGAGCTGAACTACGGCTCGATAGAACAAGAATAATGCCTAAGCCCCATCAATACCGCATCACGCCGAAGGATCCGGCGGCGCATCTTTTCGAAGTGAAGCTAACCGTGGCGACACCCGATCCCGCGGGACAGGTTTTTGCCTTCCCCGCCTGGGTACCCGGAAGCTATATGATTCGCGACCTTGCCCGGCATGTCATTTCGATTTCTGCCGAGGCGGAAGGCTTAGAAATTGCATTGACCAAGATCGACAAGTCGCGCTGGCAGGCCGAAGCCTGTGAGGCCGCAATGACGCTGACCGCCGAAATTTATGCCTATGATCTGAATGTGCGGGGCGCGCATCTCGATACGACACACGGCTTCTTCGATGGAGCTTGCGTCTTTCCCTCGGTGGTCGGCCAGGAACATGTTCCGTGCGAACTTGAGATTCGGCCGTCCGCCGTGGCGAACAACAGCTGGCGGGTCGTGACCTCGATGCGTCCGGTTGCCGCGCCGCAATACGGCTTCGGCAAATTCGCTGCCGCCGACTACGCAGAGCTCATCGATCATCCGGTCGAAATGGGCAATATCCAGATCGGCGAATTCGAAGCAGGCGGAATACCCCACGTCATTGCCGTGCGAGGACACGTGCATTTCGATATTGCCCGTGTATGTCACGACCTGTCGCGACTGTGCAGCTATCACCTGAAACTGATGGGAACGCCCAAGGGTTTCGATCGTTACGTGTTTCTGTTGTACGTGCAGGCGGATGCGTACGGCGGACTGGAGCACCGTTATTCGTCGAGCCTCGCCTGCAGCAGGCGCGATCTGCCGCAGCGTGGCGAGTCGGGCGTCAGTCCGAGATATCGCAAGTTTCTCGGACTCTGCAGTCACGAGTACTTTCACTTGTGGAACGTAAAGCGCATCAAGCCGGAGCGGTTTGCTCCATACGATTTACGCGCCGAGATCCACACCGGTCTCTTGTGGGTTTTCGAAGGTGTTACTTCCTACTATGACCACCTCGCACTGGTCCGCTGTGGATTGATAACGCCGAGGGATTACCTGGAGCACGTGGCGCGTGCCATTACGCGCCTTACTCGAAACCGCGGTAGATTCCGACAGACCCTGGAACAGGCGAGCTTCGATGCCTGGACCCACTTTTACCAGCCGAACGCGAACTCCAGTAATGCGACGGTCAGTTACTATACGAAAGGTTTTCTCGTCGCACTGGCCCTGGACCTGACCATACGCAAGGATACGGCCGGCAAAAAATCCCTGGACGATGTCATGCACGAATGCTGGTCGCGTTACGGCGAATCCGCGGAAGACATGCCAGAGCGTGGCTTCGAATCCGTTGCACGTGCCGTATCGGGTCTCGAGCTCGCAGATTTTTTCGAACGGTTCGTGCGGGGAACGTCCAATCTCCCGCTACAGGGTCTGTTAAAGAGCGCCGGCGTCACCCTCCGGATGCGCCCGGCAAGCGGACGCAAGGATCTCGGCGGCAAGCCTGCCGCGGAAGAGCGCCCGCCCGGTCCGTGGATCGGCGCCGAACTCGTCGAGCGTGGTGGCAGGAGCAAATTCAGACTGGTGCACTCGGGAAGTCCGGCAGAAAAGTCGGGTATCGCTCCGGGAGACGTGGCAGTCGCTCTCGACAATCTGCGCTTGAGCGCCGCCAATATGGACCGCCGCCTGCGGGAGCATCATGTCGGCGATACCGTCACGATCTCGGTGTTTCGCGACGAGCACCTGATCAAATTGCCGGTAAAGCTCGCCGCGCCGCCGGAAGACACCTGCTATCTCGAGCTGGATAGCAAACCGGACGCCCAAACGAAAAAAATGCGCGACGCCTGGCTAAAGGGCAGGTAGGATAAATTCAAGATTCCTCGAGGCTGTCGTCCGTCGGGTCTTCTTCTTCCCGCGCGAATCCTTCGATGCGGCGATAAATCACATAGGAGTAAATAACGGGAATCACCGCAACCGTTACGATAGCCGCAATGACCCAATGTGCCTGAAAGGGAATAAAGCTATTCAGCATCAAAAACATGCCGACGACAATAAAAACCTTGCCTCCGACACGGTGGGTCCGGCTCCATACCTCATCGCTGGCCAGCGTCCACGGCGTGCGGATACCGATAAAAAAATTCTTGCGTACTTTACCCATGTAGTTGCCGAGCACGATGAACAACAAGCCGACGCCGCCATAGATCATTTCGTTGAATCGAACATCGGCGCCGTTCGCCACCAGGAGAACAAGCACAGCTACGCAGGACATGAATCCGACGAGAGTCACCGTGAAAACGTTGATTACGTCCATGAACTTGTCGGTGCGATATTCCTTTGGAGAAATCACGGGAATCAGGCGCATGGTCACGAATACGAGAATTGCCGAAAGCGGCAGGATAATGACGCCCCAGGGTTTCGCCATGTAGTCGTCGACTTCGCCCGCGAAGTTCCAGTGCGTCGGAATTTGCTCAGGCAAGGACGGGTAAAGGTATGCGGCAACGGCGACGGCCACAATGATAAACAGGAAACAGATCACATTCGCGCGAAAGGTGGTCATTCGGATTGCCTCCGTCTTTTATCATCGTCTTTTTCGCGGACTCATCGTGCGAGAAAATATTCAGCAATATTGCTACCGTTTCCTCGAGTACCGTCGCATTTAGCGAGTAAACGATATATTGGCGAGTGTCTTGAATATACTCTGCTGGGCAGCTGACATTTTTATATTTAGACAAAAATCTAAATATATGTGAACCAGCATTCCGGGACGGGTGACTCGCCTCAGAGGATTGCGAGGGCCCGCTTCAGAATCTCGATACGAAACTCGGTCTGCAACGGCTGTACTTCGCCGTCCAGGTGCGACGGCACCGGCTCATCGGCGACCAGATGAACGGTATGCACGGTGGCGCAGCTGACTTCAGGCGCATCGACGTGCGTGCCCTGCATCAATCTCGGCAGCAACGCGAAAATTCTCAGGCGTCCCACCGGCTGGACGAAAACGAGATCGAGCCATCCGTCATCGTTCTTCGCCATCGGGGCAATCTGGAACATGCCGCCGACGGAGGCGCCGTTGCAGATTTCGACGAGCGTCAGTGGGCCATTGTAATCGGTGTTGTCGTAGCGCATTTTGATGCCCGGTGTGATCACACCGTCCCAGACCCCTTGCACTACCGCGATGAGATAGACGAGGTCGCCGATCGGCAGGCGATTGCCCCGCGCAATGTGGTTGATCTTCGCGTCGAATCCGATGCCGGCGCCGTTTGCGAAGTACCGATCATTCATTCGGCCGGCATCTATGTAGCGCAACGGCATGTCGCTGCTGATCCGGTCCGCGAGCAGGCGCGCCGCGTCCTCCCAGTGCAGCGGTATCGAACAGGCCTTGGCAAAGTCGTTGCCGGTACCTACCGGAATCACGCCGAGCGCAGTCTGCGAGCCAGACCGCAAAATTCCGTTGACCGCTTCGTACACGCTACCGTCGCCACCGGCAACGATAATTCGATCCGCGCCGGCCGACGCCGCAGCGAGCACCTTGTATTCGAGATCGCCGACGCTGTTACTCTCGATTTCCTCGAAATCGACGCCGCCCTCCCCGAGCAATCGGCGAATCGCTTTGGCGCGCTGCCTGGCGCGGCCTCTGCCGGCGATTGGATTGATGAACAAGGGGATGGGGCGTTTCGGCATTGTCTGATCGCCCAAAGCAGCTGATGCTACAATGCTCTTCCTTTCGGCACAAAAAATAACGACCGGCGGATGTTAGAACTAAGCGTCAAGTTTTTGCTCAGTTATTTCATCGGCTCCGTCATGGGCTCGATCGTGGTCGGACGCCTGTATGGCGGCGTGGATATCCGCTCGATGGGCAGCGCCAACGCGGGCGCAACGAACGCATTGCGCACCCAAGGCTGGATCTTCGCACTCGGCGTCGTGATCATCGACATCGGCAAGGGCATCGTCGGCGCCGGAATCGTTCCCGTGCTCGATGTACCATTCATAGCAACCGATCCCGCCCTGGCCAGGGAATGGTTGACCCTTAGTTGTGCGGCAGCCACGGTCATCGGGCACGTATGGCCGGTCTGGCACAACTTCCGGGGCGGCAAAGGAGCTGCTACGCTGGTCGGTACCCTGATCGTGTTGGCACCCGATCTGATATTACCCGTGCTACTGATCTGGGGATTCGTGCTGACGACGTCCGGTTTCGTTGGCCTTGCGACGATTGTTGCCGGCGTGGCCGCGCCCGTATACCTGATTGCGACCAGGCTTCCTGAAGATCAGCCTCTGTTCATTTATTGTGCCGCGATGGCCATGTACCTGATATTCAGTCACCGCTCGAATATCAAACGCATGCGCGAGGGTACCGAATCAAAGCATACCGGGGTGATGGTCCTGCGAAGACGACGCGAACCAAGCAAATGAATCCGCAGACACCCGGCAGCATTCGCAAATTCCTGAAAACAGAAACTCGCGCCTGCCTCGACCAGCTGGAAGTGTTTCCGGAGATCGAATCTACGAACAGTTATCTCCTCGGTGAGCCGTGCCCGGCACAGGGCCGTTTGCGGATCGCGCTGGCGGAGCACCAGACAGCGGGACGCGGCCGCCACAATCGTGTTTGGGAGTCACCACCATCGACCGGCCTGTGCCTGTCGACGGCATTCAAGTTCAAAACCATGCCGCGGGATTTTCCCAGCCTGTCGCTGGCCGTTGGCTGCCTTTTGGCACAGGCGCTCGAGCGCATCGGCGCTCGAGGCATCGGCCTGAAATGGCCCAATGACATCGTTGCAAACCGCCGCAAACTGGGCGGCATATTGTCCGAAGTCCACCACTCACGCGACGCCGGCGTAACGGTGGTTACCGGCATCGGCCTGAACATCGATTTACAGTCCGGGCGGCGGGCAGGCGAGATTGCGACAAGCCTCGGCCCGGCCATGGATCTGGCGTCCTGCTGCGACGCAGTACCGCCGCGCGCCGAAATTGCCGCGCTTGTCATCGATTGCCTGCGTGACACGATGCAGCGTTTCGAGGCCGCCGGATTCGCCCAGTTCATCGAACTGTGGCGGCGATATGACTGGCTGCGCGGTCAGGCGGTGACGGTGGAGACAAACAGCACAAGAAGCAGAGGCATTGCTCAGGGCATCGATGCAGATGGTGCGCTGCTCCTGGATGCCGGTGGCAATATGCGACGCATCATCTCGGGCAGCGTCATCCTTCAAAAACGTTCTGGCGCGCGTCCGTGAGTCGCTACCGGGCATTGTTGTTCGACGTCGGCAACACTCGATTGAAATGGGGTGTTCTGGAAGACGAGCGCCTCGTTCGTTTCGGCAGCATCGATCACGACAAACTGAAGAGCCGGGGATTTGCTGCACTGACGACCCGCCTGCCGGCGAACGTCGATTACGTGCTGGCAAGCAATGTGGCCGGTGCCGCCTTCGCGACCCGGCTTGCCGGCGTCATCGGCATCCACTGTGACAGGGAGGTACATTTCGCGCGCGCTGAAAAGGAGGCGAATGGTGTCAGGAATGCGTACCGGCAGCCCAGGCGGCTGGGCGTCGATCGCTGGGTCGCGTTGCTCGGCGCCCGGGCGGAGACGCGCTCGGCGGTCTGCGTCGTCGACGCCGGAACGGCCGTGACGATCGATGCAATGGACAATACCGGACAGCACCTGGGCGGCCAGATCCTTCCGGGCATCAGGATGATGTGCGACGCGTTGAACGAGGAAACCAGCGGCATCCGGGTTGCCCGGCGCGGTGCAGGTGATCCAGCAGACGAGGTGGCGCTCTTCGCCGGAAACACCGCCGACGCGGTCCAATACGGCGCGCTGGCAGCCGTGTGCGGGGCTATCGAGCGCGCCGTCAAGGTCATGCGTAGCGCCGGATTGCGGCCGAAGATCGTCTTGACCGGGGGAGATGCGTCACGCATTCTAAAGCGGCTTGATGGCAAAATCCTGCATCGTCCCCATCTCGTCTTGCAGGGTCTGGCGCGCATGGTGCAAAGCAAGATATGAGAAACCTCATATTTCTCCTGATTTTGGCGAACGTGCTGTATTTCCTCTGGAATCGTTTCGTCGCGGAGCCGGAAGAAGCAGGCGTGGTAATCGTCGAGGAAAGCGAGCTCGGGCCGCCGCTCGCGATCAAGAAGAATACCGTCGCCGAGGCTGCGACGAGCGTCGGCGCGATGCTCGGGTCCGGGCAGCCGTCCGATCTGGCCGCGGTCGTCGGCAGGTCCTGCGTCAGTATCTTCTTCAAGACGAATTCGGAGGCGGACAACGCGATGGCTGCCCTGGAAAGGGAAGGCATGCTGACCGGTATCCGCAGCACGCAGGGCCAGATATTCGTCGGCAACTGGGTGCAGATCAGAAACATACGGGACCTGAAGACCGGGGCCGGCATGATCGACAAACTTCAATCCGGTGGCCTGTCGGATGCCTACCTGATGGACGACGAAAACGGCAGGTACAAGATTTCGCTCGGGCTGTTTGGCGACCGTGGCCGCGCCGAGAAAGTCGAATTGCAGGCAAAGTCGCTGGGGCTGCCGGCCGACATCACGCCGCGCATGCGGGATGCGACGGTCTACTACGTCGACGTCGGCTTGCCGCCGGGCAGGGGCGCGGGCGGCATTATCGAGCAGTTCGGGGAAGAGCGCGTATTCCTGCGAGAAAAGGCGACCTGCCCCCGGACCAACTGATTTCGCGGTCGTATTACATAATAGTTGCCACCTGTGCGTAATTTCAGGGGAAAATAGCACCCTTGAATTTCAGGCGATGCCAAGCCAGGGATGGCAGCGACCATCTCAAATCGGGCCGGTATAGCTCAGTTGGGTGAGCCGGCGGAAGCCGAAGCGCAGCTTCGGCCCGGCGAACGCCGCGTCGGGAAGACGCGGCCGGTGTTCGGAGTAGGACAATGCCAAGCCAGGGATGGCAGCGACCATCTCAAATCGGGCCGGTATAGCTCAGTTGGTAGAGCAGGGGTTTTGTAAACCTCAGGTCGGGAGTTCGAGTCTCTCTGCCGGCACCATATTATGATGTTATTCAATGACATATTAGCAATTTTCAGCTAATCTCATAACCTTCGGTCTGGCATTCCGACAGAATTCCAAGCACGAAAAGAATTGCCTTTGTCGGGAACCAGCGACATCATTTGAGGCTTAAATCAGGCCGTAAACAGGCAAAGCTCGGGGGGAGCACAATGAAAAATCTCATCTTTCGTCGAAGCGTCCTTTTGGCGGGGTCGATTGCGGCCGGCATGTTCGCGTCGCTCGCGGCGCCACAGGCACTCGCCCAGGAACAGCTGATCATCGAGGAAATCATCGTGACCTCGCAACGCCGGCAAGAATCGGTGCAGGATGTGCCGATCGCCATCAATGCGATCTCGGACACGATGATTCGGAACGCGGGTATCGATGATATTAAAGAACTGAGCCAGGTTGCGCCGGCATTGCAAGCGTCATCGACCAACAGCGAGACGCAGGGGACGGTGTTGAGGATTCGCGGTATCGGCACCCAGGGCAACAACCCGGCGTTCGAATCCGCGGTCGGCGTATTCATCGATGGTGTCTACCGTTCGAGGCCCGGCGCTGCCTTAGCAGAATTGCTGGACATCGAGCGCGTCGAGGTCATGCGCGGGCCGCAGGGGACGCTGTTCGGTCGCAATACCTCGGCCGGCGCCATCAGCCTGATCACGGCGAAGCCGGAATTCGAGCCGGGCGGCTACATCGAGGCGGGTTTCGGCAACTTCAGTTCCTACGACGTGCGCGGATCGGTGTGGGGCGGGCTCGGCGACACAGTGGCCGTGCGCTTCAGCGGGCTGGCGGCGAGCCGCGACGGACTGCTGGACGACGTCGTGTCCGGCACCGACATCAATACGCGCGAGCGTTACACCGTGAAAGGCCAGGCCTTGTTCGTGCCGAATGATGACGTCGAGCTTCGCGTGATCGCCGACTTCAGAAATTCCGATGAGGATTGCTGCTACGCGGCGCATTTCGCCGAGCGGCCGCCGGGAGCCAGCATCCCTGTCATCATCACTAACCTGCTGTCACCGGGCGGGCAGATTACGCCGCCGAATCCCTATTCGCGGCGAACGGCCGTGACGGCTGGCCGGCCGCAGCTGCAGGATGTCGAGGACTTCGGCATCTCGGCGGAACTCACCTGGGACATCGGCAACGTCGAGCTGACGTCGATCACCGCCTATCGCGACTTTCAATCCGACCGGCACCAGGATATCGACTTCACGGCCGCGGATTACCTGGACAACTTTCGCACGGACACGATCCAGAATTTCACCCAGGAATTTCGTCTCGCCGGCGAAAACGGGCGGCTGAACTGGATCGTCGGCGCGTTCTACTCGGATGAGACTATCGAGCTCGATTCCACGCTCACGCACGGTGCCCAGTACGAGTCGTTCATCAACTTTCGATTGGGGCCGCTGGTCGCAGCGTTCTTCGGTCCCGCCATCGGTGCCACCAACTACACCGAACTCGCGAATATCGTGAGTGGCGGCGCGGTCGCGCCGGGCACCGGTTGGGCGAACGGCACGGGCGCCATCGGTGATCATTTCGAATCCGACAATTCATCGCTTGCGCTTTTCACCCACAACGTCATCACGTTGACGGATCGCACGGATCTCATCATCGGCTTGCGCTGGACGGATGAGGAAAAGCGCGGCATCGCGAATCTCAACAACAACCCCGCGAACACGCCGGGCTGCAGCGCCATCATTCCGGCCCTGGCAGGTCTGCCTACTCTCACGCTGAGCGATATCGGCGTGGCGCCGGGCGACCTGCGCCGTGTCAAGGACGTGCTGGCCTCCATCGGTTGCCTCGGCATCACCTCGCCCGCGTTCGACTACGACCTGGAGCAGAACGACGACGAGGTTTCAGGCATCCTCGGGCTGAGTTTCCAGGCGAACGACGCGCTCATGTGGTACCTCTCCTACAGCCGCGGATTCAAGGCGGGTGGTATCAACCTCGACCGGGCCGGATCGATCCTGACCCTGACCGGCGATAACACGAACCTGGAAGCGCTGATCTCGGGAGATCCGAGCAGGGATAACTTCCTCGATCCACGCTTCGAGCCCGAAATTGTCGATGCCTACGAAGTGGGCTTCAAGAGCGAGCTGTTCGACGGTCGCGCGTATCTGAACGGTGCCTTGTTCTTCGAGGAATTCGAGAACTTCCAGCTGAATACGTTTACCGGTTTCAGTTTCATTCCGGAGTCGGTGGAATCGGTCGAGTCAACAGGTATCGAGCTCGACCTGCAGGCGCGGCTGACCGAAAATCTCGATGTGCTTTTTGGCTACGCTTACATCAACACGGAATACGGGAACAACCTGACGGACGTCTCCAACAAGCTGGCCAACGCACGGGGTTTCCGTACCGGCACGTCGTTGTTGCCCGAAGTGAGCAATTTGTCCGGGCGTACGCTCACCAATGCGCCGCGCACCGTGCTCACGGGCAGCCTGACCTGGAGCCAGCCGATCGCCACAGACCTCGAGTTCCTGTTCAATGCTTCTGCACGGTGGCAGGACGATATCAATACCGGGTCCGATCTCGATCCCGAGAAAGACGAGCCCGACTACATGATCGTCAATGCACGTGTCGGCATCGGTCAGACGGAAGGCAGGTGGTCGCTGGAAGCCTGGGCGAACAACCTGTTCGATGAGGAGTATGCGCAGATCGCATTTGATATTCCGCTTCAGTCGGACGCGGGATTCGGTGCATTCCTGGGCGAACAGCGGACTTACGGTCTTACGCTGCGCTATAACTTCTGATCAATCCTTTAGGCATAAAAGGGCGCGTCAATCGATGCGCCCTTTTTTGTATCCGCGAGATGTCGAGGTGGTCAGAAGGCCTCGACCGGTTCGGCCCGTGCCGCGGCCATGCGGTATGCCTGGCGGAGTACGAACACGACTGAACCGTAGACGATGCTGATGAGCCCGGTGGCGATATACAGAGTTGCGCCGGGTGCAGTTACACCTATATATAATGTGCCGAAGAAAAACAGCGCGCCGCAGAGGATGTAGACATACGGCAGGCTCTCGTAGATCGGTGTCGGTAGCCACATGGCAAGTCCCTTTGCTAAAGAGTCATCCCTGGGTTGATTATTTTGCAGAATCCCGGGAATTATGTCGTCCGAGCGCGTCACATCTCGCAGGCACGCGAAATCGGCGACGCACAGACTGTGAATCAGGTCACAAACGGCCATCGGGGAGCGCCGATCGGGCGCAATGACAAGCCTCCAATTTTTGACCTGCCGAGAGACCACTGAACACTAACGAACGGGCAGTAAGAACATGCAGCTTAAGGACAAAGAACTACTGAGGACCAAAGCCTATATCGACGGCCAATGGGTGGACGGCGACGGCGGAGACACGTTTCCCGTCATAAATCCCGCGACCGGCGAGACCATTGCCGATGTCGCGAGCTGCGGAACGGATGAAACGCGCCGCGCCATCGAGGCAGCCGGCGCGGCGCTGTCCGCGTGGCGTGAGCGCAGCGCCAAGGACCGCGCCACAATCCTGCGCCGCTGGTTCTACCTCATGATGGATGCGCAGGAGGATCTCGCGCAGATCCTCACGGCGGAGCAGGGCAAGCCGCTGGCCGAGGCGCGCGGTGAGATCGCCTACGGCGCTAACTACATCGAGTGGTTTGCCGAGGAAGCGAAGCGGGTCTACGGCGACACGATTCCCGGACCATCGGCGGACAAGCGGATCATCGTGATCAAGCAGCCCGTCGGCGTCGTTGCCTGTATCACGCCGTGGAATTTTCCGAACGCGATGCTGACCCGAAAGATCGCGCCAGCGCTCGCTGCCGGTTGTACCGTCGTCTGCAAGCCCGCCAACGCGACGCCGTTATCCGCGTTTGCCTTCGTCGATCTTGCGGAGCGGGCCGGCGTGCCCGCCGGTGTCATCAACATTGTGGCTGGCAGGACGGCGGAAATCGGTGCGGAGATGACCTCCAACCCGAGCGTTCGCAAGCTGACGTTCACCGGGTCCACGGCAGTCGGCAAGAAGCTCATGGCGGATTGCGCCGGCACGGTGAAAAGGACGTCAATGGAACTTGGCGGCAATGCGCCGTTCATCGTGTTCGACGACGCGGATCTCGATGCCGCCGTCAAGGGCGCGATTATTTGCAAGTTTCGCAACGCCGGCCAGACCTGCGTCTGTGCAAACCGGATTCTGGTTCAGGAAGGTATCTACGACGAATTCACCGAGAAGCTGATGGCGGCCGTGGTCGATCTGAAAATGGGTAACGGTGTGGACGAGGGCGTGCTAATAGGCCCACTCATTAACGAGGGCGCGGCAAACGACGTGCTCGATTTCATCGACGACGCCGTCGCCAAGGGCGCGAGCGTCGTTGCGGGGGGGAAGCGGTCCGATCTCGGCGCCTGCTTCGTCCAACCGACGATACTCACTGGCGCCAGCGATAACATGCGCGTTTTTCGCGAGGAAATTTTCGGACCGGTCGCGCCGCTGTTCAAATTCAGGACCGAAGAAGAAGCGATTCACATGGCGAACGACACGAACGTCGGCCTGGCGAGCTATTTCTATGCCCGCGACATCGGTCGGATCTGGCGGGTCGGGGAGGCGCTCGAATACGGGATCGTCGGCATCAACGAGGGCATCATTTCGAACGAGATGGCGCCGTTCGGCGGTGTCAAGGAGAGCGGCCAGGGTCGTGAAGGATCGAAGTACGGCCTCGACGATTATCTCGAGATCAAGTACCTGTGCATGGGCGGCATCGACCAGTAAAGGAATCGCGGCTTCGTCGCTGCTTGCACGTCCATGTGCGCAGCGACATAAGGACATCCCTGTCCAAAAAGCCGCTACTACAGACGCGAATTTTCGAGTTTGCCTCGCCAGCGAATACAGGTCCGATTGTGGCTATTTTTCCGGTCAGGGCGGCGTATACTGGCGCGCAGGATGTCAAGAGACCGGACCATGCTGTTGGACGATGCCTATGAACGTGCGCGCCTCGCCAGGGACCCCAGGTTCGACGGCCAGTTCTACGTGGCTGTCCGCTCGACTGGCATTTACTGTCGACCGATCTGCCCGGCCAACGCACCCAAGCAGGAAAACGTCAAATTCTTCCCGAGCGCGGCCGCGGCCGGCGAAGCCGGCTATCGTCCTTGCCTCCGCTGCCGGCCCGAGTGCGCGCCGGGAACGCCGGCGTGGAACGGCACGTCGACCACCGTGCGGCGTGGCCTGCGCCTGATTTCCGGCGGTGCGCTCGACGACGGTAACGTGGAGAACCTCGCCGATCGCCTCGGCGTAACCAGCAGGCATTTGCGGCGCCTCTTTACGAAACACGTTGGCGCGTCTCCGCTGGCCGTCGCACATACCCAGCGCCTGCATTTCGCAAAGCGTCTGATCGACGAAACCATGCTACCCATGAGCCAGGTCTGCACCGCCGCGGGCTATGGCAGCATTCGCCGCTTCAATGACGCGTTCAAGAAGACGTACGGACGCTCGCCGCGCGAGTTGCGCAAGGCCGGTGAGGATTTCGAGCTGTCGGCCCGCGCCGCGACGCTGACTGTTCGCCTGCCCTACAGGAGGCCGTTCAACTGGACTCATATGCTGCGCTTTTTTGCAGACCGGGCAACGCCGGGCGTCGAGGCAGTGCATGGCGATACCTACCTTCGCAGCATTCGCAACGGCGAGGATCACGCAATCGTCGAGATTCGCCCGGACCGGCGCGAGGGCTATCTGTCCCTGACCTTGCACAGCGTCAATACGAATGCACTCTTCGAAACGGTGCAACGGGCGCGCGAGGTATTCGATGTCGACGCACCGATCGCCGAGATATCGGAAACGTTAGGCAACGATCGTGCGCTCAGGGCGATGTTGCGGCGGAGCCCTGGTATCCGGGTACCGGGTGCCTGGGACGGTTTCGAGCTCGCTGTTCGCGCCGTCCTCGGACAGCAGGTGTCGGTCAAGGCCGCGACGACGCTGGCGGGGCGTATTGCCGAAAAGTACGGCACGTCGCTCGAGGTCCCGGCGAGTCATATCGATAGCGGTATTTGCCGACTGTTTCCGGCGCCGGAACAACTGATGCGAGCCAGATTGTCGAACATCGGTCTCGTCAAAAGCCGGGCCGACACGATCCGGCGGGTTGCGGCGGCCGTTTACCACGGAGACCTTGATTTCGACGTCGCCGTGGAGCCGCGCGACTTTCACACGGCACTGCTTTCGATAAAAGGGATCGGGGAATGGACGGCGCAATACGTCGCCATGCGTGCGCTCAAGAACCCGGATGCGTTCCCGGGAACTGATCTCGGCCTGTTGAAGGCCATCGCGTATCCCGAGCGCGTAACACCGAAAGAATTATTGACGAGGGCCGAGGAATGGCGTCCCTGGCGGGCCTATGCCGCCTTGCTACTGTGGAACTCACTTCCCGGTTCCGGAGGATAGGACGATGTATTACTGCTACCTTGACACCCCGATCGGCGAGCTTCTCCTTGCGGGCGACGACGAAGCACTTTGCCTGTTGGGATTCCCGGAAGGCTCCATGCGCAGGGAACCCGAGCCGGACTGGATCTACTCGGAAAAACCCTTCGTAAAGGCACGCAAGCAGCTCAAAGCCTACTTCAAGGGCGAGCGCAAGACCTTCGACCTGAATCTGAAGCCCGGTGGCACGGAGTTCCAGCTCAGGGTGCTCGAAGAGCTGCAGAAGATTCCTTACGGAACGACGACGTCCTACGGGGAGATCGCGAAACGCATCGGCCGGCCCAAGGCGGTGCGTGCGGTCGGCGCCGCGAATGGCCGAAATCCGATTCCTATCATCATCCCCTGCCACCGCGTTATCGGCAGCAGCGGCGACATGACCGGCTTCGGCGGCGGCATACCGACAAAAGAAGCACTGATCCGGCTCGAGCTGGAACACAGCCAGTTCCAGGAAAGCGCCTGACGGGGCTACTGGTCGCCGGATGCTGATCAACGCGGATTTTTCGAAAAGCGCGCTCGTGATTTCTCGAGAAAGCGACTGGATCCGTTCGCCCGAATCCGGCGTCGATCGAATCATGCTCGATCGAATCGGCGACGAAGTTGCGCGGGCCACGAGTATCGTGCGCTATGCCGCGGGCAGCTCCTTCAGCCGTCATCAACACGCGATGGGTGAAGAGTTCCTCGTTCTGGACGGCGTGTTCTCCGACGATCAGGGACATTATCCGCCCGGGTTCTATGTCAGGAATCCGCCCGGCAGCAGCCACTCCCCATACAGCGAGGGGGGCTGCCGCATCCTGGTCAAGCTGCGGCAATTCGATCCGCAGGACCTCGACCGGGTCGTGGTCGACACGGACGACGCAGGGCTGTGGCGGCGGGGGGGCGGCGTGGACAGCTTGCCCCTGCACGCGTTCGGCAGCGAACGCGTGTTCATGCGGCGTATCGCAGCCGGTCGCGACGATTCGCTCGAGGGAAATCCCGGCGGCATTGAAATATTCGTGGTCAGCGGATCGATTCGCTATCAGGACCGGACGCTTCCGGTGGAGTCGTGGCTGCGATTGCCTGCCGACCAGGCGGTCAGCTTCAGCACGGAGTCGGACGCCGTGCTATGGGTGAAATGCGGGCACCTGCAATCCGACGTCGCGAGCTAGACGGTCCTTCCCCGCAACTTCGTGATCACCGCTGACGGCACGACGCCGGGTAGCAGCCGGTCGTCGTCCACCGGGGCACCGATCTTAAGCGTCATCGGCAGCACGCCCGCCCAGACCGGGATGTCGTAGTCCGCGTCCTCGTCTTCGACGCCCTGGTCGGAGATCTTGGCTGATGCCGTCTCTATCTCGAGCTCAATCACACCGGTCATCCTGACTTCCCGATCGTGGGGTGCGCGAAGCTCGTCCCAGCGACCGGGCATCGTATGTTCACTGATGATGCGCATCGCGCGAAGCTTGGCCTCGGTGCCTTCGATCAGACGCGGCTTGCCGAACACGGTGACAGACCGGTACTCCATCGACGAATTGAATGCGGAACGCGCGAGCACGATGCCGTCGATCAGGGTCACGTTGAGACACGCGCGTGCCGACTCTTCCAGCATCCGGATGACGCGGGCCTTGCGCGCCCCGTGCAGAAACAGCGTGTCGCCGGCGCGGCCATAGATCATGGGCACGACGACCGGTGAGGCGTCCTCGACGAACGCGACGTGCGCGCACAGCCCCGCGTCGAGTACGCGGTACACGGTTTCCCGGTCATAGCGTCCCTTGTCCGAAAGCTGGCGAACCCTGTTGGTTTTGTTTACGGGGTAATCGGCTTGCATTCGATGTTTCCTGTCTTGTTTTCTGCCTGGTTTCCTGTCGAGCTGCCTTCGGCTGTCGCCAATCTACGACATGTTGTAGATTACTCGCGATTAGATACAAGATGTAGTAGCATTCGCGCGTACCACATCGGTACGCACGGAGATGAGGTGTAAGTAAGGCGATGCCGGCGCGGCTGCCATGCGGGATGCAGATTTTGGACATGAGCTCCTCGTGATACCTCTCATCACGATGCTCAGCTTGACGCAATCCCGTCCGCCTGGACAGCGCGGGTCAGCGACATCCGAAATGCAGCGCGCGGGCATTGATGGAACGGCTAGTTGAAATATGATGAACATGACGTTTGGGTAATTCGACGCAGGCTGTACCGGGCCTGGTACACCTTCTGCTTAGTGGCCGCCCAGATTTCTGGGCGGCTTTTTTGATTCCGCTCCAGCGCGGCAAGCGCCCATCAGCCAATTACCGGTCGACCAGCCCGGTAATCTTCGCGCCGAGCTTCATGATTTTCTGCAACGTCGAGGTTGGAATTTCCTGGATCTGTTCATACCAGGCGCTCGTGGTCTCGACGAACTGCAGCATATTGCGAATTCTCTCCTTGGTGACGTTGTCGGTCTCTTTTTCGTTGGCGACTTCAACTGCGCAGGTGCGGAGCATTGACAAGGTCGGATTGAGCTCGCGTTGCTTGCGCTGTTCGATGATGACGCGAAACAGCTCCCAGACGTCGCTCAGCGACTCGAAGTAATCGCGGCGGTCGCCGAGCATGTGGGTCATCTTGACAATGCCGTAGCTTTGCAGTTCTCGTATGCTCGTGCTGACGTTCGAGCGCGCGATGGAAAGGAGATCGACGATCTCGTCGGCACGCAATGGTCGCGGTGACAGATAGAGCAGTGCCTGGATCTGCGCGACCGTTCGATTGGTGCCCCAGCGGGTGCCCATCTCCCCCCAGTGCAATACGTACTTTTCCACGGCCGGTGACAGTTTCATTGGATTTCTCTCATTTCTGTTTAATCAGAAATTTAGAAAACAGGACGTGGACCGTCAAGTGGCGCGTCACTCGTCAGCTAGGGTGCCCGGCAGATGACGAGGGCCCGCGCCGGCGCCGGCAGCCCTTCGATCGTGCGGCTCGGATCCTCGGGATCGAGCGCTTCCTCGAGTGACTCGAACGGCATCCATTCGGTCGAGCGTTGCTCGTCGACCGTCGTGACCGTGACGTCTGTCAGCCGGATATCATCAAAACCGGCCTCGCGGAGCCACGCCAGCAGCGCGGCCGCCGTCGGCAGTTGCCACACGTTGCGCATGCGCGCATACCGGCCAGCTGGTTCGCGTACGCAAACCTCATCCCCGGGCAAGATCAGCGTTTCCAGCACGAGCTCACCCCCGCGTCGCAACGTCCCCCGCAGTTGCTCGAGGTGCTCCCCGGCGTCTCGCTGGTGATAAAGCACGCCCATCGAGAACGTCGTGTCGAACGAATTCGGGGCATCCGGCAGTTCAGATAGGCGCAGCGGCAGCAGGGTTATCGATCCGACGTCAAAAAGACGATTGAGCGCGTAGAACTGCATCAGGTAGAGAAGTGTCGGATCAATCCCGATGACCTGCCGTGCGCCGGCGCCGGTCATGCGGTATGCGTAATAACCGTTGCCGCAGCCGACGTCGAGCACGCGTCTGCCGCCTAGCGGTGTGATCGCGTCGGCGAGACGATCCCACTTGAGATTCGAACGCCATTCCGCATCCAGGTTGATACCGAAAATCTCGAACGGTCCTTTTCGCCAGGGCCGCATGCGCATCAGCGTCTCGCGTATTGCCTCCGTGCGGTCCCTGCCCGCCGACGCGCTGGCCACGGTTACCGCGGGCGTGTCGAGGGTGATGCAGGTATCGGCGATCTTCGGCAGCTCGTCTATGGCGATCCGCCATCGCCTCATGTCGCCGTGCGCATCGTCGGCTAATCGCTCCCGCAACACCGCATCCAGTTGCTCACACCAGTCAGCCAGCCCCGCCTCTTTCAAGCCGCGCAGCAGTTTCTCGCAGTCAGGCACGGCTAGCGGGTGGCAACGATTGAGACGAAGTTCAAGCTTCTCTGCCAGACGCCGGCATGACGAAAGCCGGCCGCGCGCAAGCGTGCCATGTGTGCCGGGACGGATTCCGGTATCAGGACGCTTTCGAGTGCGGTGCGCTTGCGGCTGATCTCGAGATCGCTGTAGGCGTTTTGCCGCTTGAACTCGTGATGCATACGCACCAGGAGCTCCTCGATCACAGGGTCTTCGTCCACGACTTTCTCGGAAAGCACGAAGATCCCGCCATCTACGAGTCCATTGTGAATCCGGCCGACCAGCACATCGCGTTGGTCGATCGACAGGAACTGCAGCGTGTAATTCATGACGACCATTGAAGCCCGCTCTATGACGACCCGCTCGACGTCGTCCTCGATGACCGAGACCTCGACACCCCCATCATCGGCGGCGACGATCTCACGGCAGCGCGCGATCATCGCCGTGGCATTGTCGACTGCGACGATCTCGCAGCCTGGCACGGAAATGTTCCTCCGCATGGCGAGCGTGGCGGCGCCTAATGAGCAGCCGAGGTCGTAGCACTTCGTGTCCGGCTGGACGAAAAGCGATGCGAGTGCGCCGATCGCCCGGATAGTCGCCGCATAGCCCGGAATGGAGCGTTCGAGCATGTCGGGAAATACCTCGGCGACCTCATCGTCGAATTCGAATGAGCCGGCATCGGCGTGCCTGTCGGCGAAAATCCTGTCCCTTGACATCTCGGGTCCGTTCGGCTGGCGGACGGGCATTGTAATTGGCGAGGCCGGATGGTCACAGTCCGCATGCCGTTTGCCGCGGGTAGCCTTTGTGGGACAATCCCGCCCGGCACTTTCCTACCATGTTGAGCGAAAAGCACCTAAAGCTGTTTGAGGAACTGGGCATTCCGACGGAATACGGACGGGCCAGGGGACTGCCCCGGTACGAGGAAGCGACGGAGCTCATCGACGTGGGGCCGAACCTCGTCGGACGCATGCAGAGACTGACACCCGCCGCGGCCGCCAGGTGGCAGCAAATGGTCGAGGCGGCGGGCGCCGATGGCGTGCGGCTGCTGATCGTGTCGGGATTCCGCAGTTACGAATACCAGGCCGGACTCATTCGCTCGAAACTCGAGGCGGGACAAGAGATCGATGAAATCCTCGAGGTCAATGCCGCCCCCGGATTCAGCCAGCATCACACGGGATGTGCCGTCGACATTGCAACGCCGGGCTGCAGGCCGCTGACCGAGGAATTCGAGGAATCCGAAGCGTTTGCCTGGCTACAGATGAATGCCGCGAGCTTCGGCTTTTCGATGACCTATCCGAGAGACAATCCGTACGGTTTCGTCTACGAACCGTGGCACTGGGCTGCCGACATCGCCGAAACCGGCTGAAGCTTTGCGGCACAAGGATTTCAGACGGTTCCGGGCACGCATTCGGCCACCAAGAAACAGTGGTTTATGTGTTGACAGCATCAGATGAGGATTAGACAATAGCCGGCTTGTGTCCGCGGAGGGGTACTCAAGCGGTCAACGAGGGCAGACTGTAAATCTGCTGGCTAAGCCTACGTAGGTTCGAATCCTACCCCCTCCACCAGTCTTGAGGTGGTGGAAGGTGGCGGCGCGCCGGCAGACGGAATCGTTGCACCGTTGTGTCGTCTGTTGATCGTTGAAATACGCCGTGCGATGCAACCAGGCTTGCTTCAGAGAGATCGTGGTGGCTGCGGTTTCTCTTTGGGGAAGGCACACATTATGGCTCAGTAAATTCCGACGGTTTTGATAAAGACTGTCAGAATTTTTTGCGCGCCGCATAAATGGCACCAGGGCGACGGCAGGACGCCACCGCGAACTCACTGACGGAGCGGGTGTAGTTC
>JBFHXJ010000012.1:0-53446 GCA_041598995.1 Woeseiaceae bacterium
ACCAGTGACACACCCATCGCCTCGAAGCTCTTTCCCGCGAGCTCTGGCCTCGACCTGGTCGCCGATGGCGGCATCTCCTTGCCGAAGACCAGCGAAAATCCGACTCCGGCCTGCTCGAAAACCGCTCCGCCGGCGAGTACCCGGCTGTCACCACCGCCGCCGCCCGGTCTGTCCCAAAGGTCCTGCCGGAACTTCTCTTTGCCGTCGATATCCTCGAGCGACGCGACGATCCTCAATTGCAGAGAACGCAGATAGTCTTCGACAGCCGATGTATCGATCTCGCTCATGCGCTCCTCAAGATCTTGCCGGTTATGAGATCACGAATTTCCGACGGACCGGTGGCTGGCCCGCATTCACCCGGCACGATGTAGTCTACAAGACTGCCGAACGTGCGGCGAAGAACGAAGCGGCTTCGCGCAGGCGGTTTGCGGTGCAGATTGGCGCTGGTCGAGACCAGCGCCGAATCCGCCGCATCACATAGCGCGGCGGCGACGGGGTGTGTGGTCATGCGCACGGCAAGACCGGAATGTGCGCCACGAATCCAGTAAGGCGCGTCAGCTGTCGCCGGAACTGCCCAGGTCACCGGCTTGTCGCTCGAAGACTTCAATTCATGTGTTTTATTCGGCAGCTCGATCCAGCCGTCGAGCTGCCCGACATCTGTCGCGATGAGCACCAGGCCCATCGCAGGATCCCGCTTCTTGATCGTCAGTATTCGGCAGACGGCTTCGAGATCGTCCGGCAGGCAACCGAGGCCGAACACACCTTCGGTCGGGTAGGCGATGACGCCGCCAGCCCGCAGTATGCGGGCAGCCTTGATTATCGTCTGGTTAAAGGCCATCAGCTTGAGGCCTTATGAATCAGGAATCGCCGACTTCGACCCGTGTGGCCGATTCTTTCTCGCCTTCACCGGCCTTCCTAGCCGTCGTCTTTTTCTTCTTTGCGGTTTTTTTGGTCGCCTTTTTCTTCGCTTTGGATTTTTTCTTCGCTTTCTTCTTGCGACGCTTGCCGCGTGCCGGTGCGGCCGCCAGTAACTCTTTGCACTCCCCGATCGTCAATGATTTCGGATCGCGGTCCTTTGGCACCCGTGCATTCTTGCTCTTGTCCGTGACGTACGGTCCATAGCGACCATTCAGCACCTGGATCCCCTCGTCCTCGAAATCCTGGATGATGCGATTGGCATCTGCGATCTTCTTTTCCTCGATCAATTCCAGTGCGCGAGGCAGATCAATCGTATACGGATCGTCGTCGCCGCGAATGGAAACGTACTTGTCGCCGTAACGTACATATGGCCCGAACCTGCCGACACTGGCCGAAACCGGAACACCATCCGGTGTGTGACCGAGCTTACGCGGAAGCTTGAACAACTCGAGCGCCTGGTTCAGCGTGATGTCGTTCATTTTCTGCCCGGGCCTTAACCCTGCAAACTTGGGTTTCTCCTCGTCGTCTTTGGTGCCTATCTGCACGAAGGGGCCGTAACGACCCATGCGTACGGCCACGGGCTTGCCGCTCTTAGGGTCGGTGCCCAGTTCGCGTGCCTGCGCGACCTGCTCGCGCGTGACGCTCTGCTCCTTGTCGTTGACGAGGTCGGAGAATGGTTTCCAGAACCGCTCGAGAATCGGTATGAGATCTTCCTCGCCTAGCGATATCGCGTCGAGGTCGTCTTCCAGGCGTGCGGTGAAGTCGTAATCGACATATTGCGTGAAATGTTCTGTCAGGAACCCGTTAACGATCCTGCCGACGTCGGTCGGAATGAACCGTTTGCCGTCCATTTCCACGTATTCACGATTTTTGAGCGTGGAAATGATGCTTGCATAGGTCGACGGCCTGCCTATACCGTATTCCTCGAGTGTCTTGACGAGACTCGCTTCCGTGTATCGCGGTGGCGGTTCCGTGAAATGCTGCTCCGGCCGTAACTCGACGAGATCGATGACATTGCCTTCCGCGATCTCCGGCAGCAGCCGATCGGTGTCGTCGTCTATGGCGTCGTCCTGGCCTTCCTGATAGACGGCCATGAAGCCGGGTTTGACCAGCACCGAGCCGTTCGCGCGGAAACGATGGCGGTCCGCATCGTCTTTAGCTTTGGGAGCGGCTTTAGCCGCGATTTCCTTTTGCGCGCCCTTGTCACCCGGGCGAAACTCAAGCGTAACCGTATCGTAAACCGCGGGTACCATCTGGCAAGCCATCGTGCGTTGCCAGATCAGGGTATAGAGCTTCAGTTGATCGTCGTCCAGTTTGCCTTCGAGCATATCGGGCGTTCGCTCGACGGATGTCGGGCGAATGGCCTCGTGCGCCTCCTGGGCATTCTTTGCCTTGGTTTTGAAAACCCGCGGTTCCTTCGGCAGGTTTTCGCGGCCGTAGCGCTGCTTGATGAGGTCTCGAATCTCGGTGATGGCGATATCGGCAAGGGTGACGGAGTCGGTTCGCATGTAACTGATGAGGCCGACGTTACCTTCGCCCGGCAACTCGATGCCCTCGTAGAGTCTTTGCGCGACACGCATCGTCCATTGCGTATTGAAGCCCAGTTTGCGCGACGCATCCTGTTGCAGGGTGGACGTGGTAAACGGTGCCGCCGGATTACGCCGCCGCTTCTTCTTTTCGACGCTGACCGTCGTCAGCTTGCCGTCGGCCGCATCCAGAATGGTTTTCTCGACCTCCCGCGCCGCCTCTTCGTTGCCGAAACTGAACTGTTCGACCTTGGCGCCTTTGTAGCGAACGAGGCGAGCGACGAAAGGTTGCTCTTCCTTGCTGACGTCCGCCTCGATCGTCCAGTACTCGCGCGGCTTGAACGCTTCTATTTCGAGCTCCCGCTCCACGATCATGCGCAACGCGGGGCTTTGTACCCGGCCCGCGGATAATCCGCGTTGCACCTTCTTCCAGAGTAGCGGCGACAGATTGAAACCGACAAGATAATCGAGCGCTCGCCGCGCCTGCTGTGCACTCACGAGCTCGCCCGAGATTTCGCGTGGATTGTCGATCGCTTCCCGTATCGCGTTCTTCGTAATCTCGTGAAATATGACACGGTGGACCGGCTTGTTATCGAGCGCGTTCTGCTCCTTCAGCAATTCGGTCAGATGCCAGGAAATCGCTTCGCCCTCCCGGTCCGGGTCGGTCGCGAGATAAAGCGCATCGGCTTGTTTCAGTGCCTTGATAATGGCGTTTACGTGCTTTTGATTTTTCTCGATAACCTGGTACTTCATCGAGAAACCTTGCTCGGGGTTCACTGCGCCTTCTTTCGGCACGAGGTCGCGCACGTGTCCGTAAGAGGCCATGACATCGAAGTCCTTGCCAAGGTACTTGCTGATAGTCTTGGCCTTTGCAGGCGACTCGACGATTACCAGATTTCGTGACATCCCAGCTGAAGTTCCAGTTACCTGCCCGCCCGAAAAGAAAAACCGCGGACAATGCCGCGGTTGAATTACATGCTTCACAGCGATGTGTCAAGGAAAAAGCCCGCAACGGCAGATTTGCCCTGACCGGAATGACTCAGTGAAGGGCGGAGTCCCCCTCGTCAAAAACAAGGTCTTCCATGCGCGCATAAGCCAGTTCCTGTCCCGGCTGGCTGAATAAAACCATCAAAACGACCCATTTTATTTGCTCAACATCGATATCCCGGCTTTCCAGTGCCAACAGACGATCGATGAGGATTTCGCGCTGCGGTGGCGACAATATGCCGATCTGTTCGAGGTAGGTGATAAAGCCGCGACATTCGGCATTCAGTCGATCGTTTTCGACCTCGTTGTAGATACGGGTACCGTGCGCTGTTTGCGCATTGTAATTACGCGCTTCATGGTTATCGGCTAGGCCGTCCAGCCAATCGAGCGCACGCTCGATCTCGCTGTCGCCGAATCCTGCCCGGGATAATTCGTCGCGTAATTCGTTTTGATCTGGTTCGGGCTCTTCGTCGGCATCGATGTATGTCTCGAAAAGATACATCAATACCTCGAGTACGTTTTCTTTCATGCCTGGAGCGTCTCCCTCTTGACGTTATTCCAGTTCTCTCAAATGTCGGATGCTTGCGATTTCGAGTATCGCCCGCCAGCCTGCATCTGGACTTTCCCCTCAAGCTCCAGGATTAGAAGCATGGAGGAAACCTGGTCGATCGTCAATCCGGAATGCAAAGCGAGCTGATCCGCGCTGGCGGGATCATAACTTAATGCAGCGAGCAGAGTTTCGTAGTCTGAATCGCGTTCGATGTCGGATTCGATCGCGATCGCCGGTGCATCGGCGCTCTGTACCAGGTGTTCGAAGAGGGGGCCAAGCTCGCTGATGATATCTTCCGCACTTTCAACGAGCTTCGCACCCTGTTTGATGAGCTGATGACAACCGCGTGACAGTGGATTATGTATCGAACCGGGAATCGCGAATATTTCCCGTCCCTGTTCGGCGGCGAGGCGCGCGCTGATGAGGGAGCCGCTGCGCCTGGCGGCCTCGACCACCAGCGTGCCCAGCGAGAGACCACTGATGAGCCTGTTTCGCCGTGGAAAGTGCTCGCGCCGCGGCGGGCTGCCGAGCGGATATTCCGAGCACAGCGCTCCCTGCGCCGCGATGCGCTGCGCGAGTTCACGGTGTTCGGCGGGGTAGACCCTGTCGATGCCGTGACCGAGAAAAGCGACGGTTTGGCCGCCGGCATCGAGGGCTCCCCGGTGGGCGGCGGAGTCGATCCCCTGGGCGAGACCGCTGACGATGCAGAAACCGCAGCGGGCGAGGTGGCGCGAAAACGCGTAGGCATTCTCGATGCCACCGCGGGTCGGGTTGCGGCTACCGACGATGGCAAGCGCCGGCAGGTGCAACGCATCTTTCTTACCGGCTACATATAAAAGAGTGGGAGGATCCGCTATCTGCCTCAAGAGTTCCGGCATGTCGGGGGAATCTGCCTCGACGAGGTGACGATCCGGTGCATCGAGCCATTCCGCGATTTGTGGGTCTTTCGCCATCGAGGGTTACCGTCTGGACCTGCAACGATACTAATCCCTGGACTGCCGGCTTGCGAAAAGAAAAAACAGGGTCGAACCGCAGTTTCAGAAAAAACAGGATCGAACCTCAGATTTCAGAGTCGGGAACGCGGCTCGAAGCGAGCCGGCGAAAACTGCGGTTCGACCCGCTTTTTTGGTTTTTGCGTTGTTTTAAGCGTTACACTGGATCGCGAACGGCGTCGAGCACGTGAATGTCGCTTGTCGCCTCCATCACGAGCGCGTATGCAATCCTGTCATAGACCTTGAAGATCATGACCGTGCCCGCTTCCTCGTCCGGCAGGGTGACGGTCTCGCCGCCTAAGAAACTGCCCGTGCCAAGGAAGGAGCCGCCGGCAAAACGGTCGCGGACCTTTTCGCCCGCCTGGAAGACGGTCAGCACGTCGCCGGGGGCGAGCCCGTTACGCGCGCCACGGTTCAGCACCACAACCTGGTACTGGCCGATGAGCGAGACGCCGTCGACGACCGAGATAATCCTGCCGTCTACGGGTCCGTCCGGTGCTTTCGGAAAGAAAGTCAACGGGATGTCCACGGTCTCAGGGATCAGACGATCGCCCGCGAGCGCCTCGCGGTTGGTGTCGGTCAGCGCCACGGTCGCCGGATCCCCGCCACGCGATTGCGAGCCCTCGCCGACATAAATGCCCTGGTAGCCGATCAGATCGTTGTCGTCGGGATCACGCAGTTCCTCGCCAACATGCACGACGCTGAATCGCGTTCCGTTCGGCGATGGTGAGCCGCCACGAATGTAAATCTCGTTGCCCGCAGACGCGATCATGTGATCGCCGCGCGTGGCGAGTATGTAGGGCAGGCGGTCGGCCTGGTTTTTCTCGAGTACCAGTCCCTTCGACAGGAATGCCGCGATCTGCTCGTAGGGAATACTGGTTATCGCTTCGGTAAGCGGCGTCACGCGCGCCGTCGGCGACACCCGGTATGTCGAGCCACGCACCGTCGTAATACGTGGCTGACCGTCGATCGTTACCATCGCGAGCACGTCGCCGGGATAGATCAGGTGCGGATTCGCCACCTGCGGATTCAGGTACCAGACTTCCGGCCAGTACCAGGGATCGCGCAGGAACGTGGAGGCAATGTCCCACAGCGTATCGCCGACCTGCACGACGTATTGGTCCGGAGCACCCGGTGCCAGCGGCACGGGCTCCGAAACGAGCACCATGTTGGATTGCTGTTGCGTCGGCTGCGCGCCTGCTGCGCCGGCCATCGAGGACGTCTGAGGGGCCGGCCTCGTGGTCACCGGCATGGTGTCCTCGTCGTCCGAGCCGAACGGATTCAGGTTGCTCAGCGTTTCGCAGCCTGCGACAGCGGCAGCCAATGCGAAAACCAAAAATGTGCGCGGGTTTTTGACGCGGTTCTTGTCAGGAGACATGGTCGACGGGTGCTCCGGGATGTGTTCGGGCCTGCCCTTCGGCAAGCGTTGCTATAATATGTCGCGTCGACGCCGTTCCGGCTGCCAAACACGTCACAATTCCGCCCCAAACGGCGTTTGACGGCGCTTGTTCACGTCGCATTGTCCGTTATCTTATTCAATAAAGTCAACAATTTACACGTAGTTACTGGTAAATTACACGAGTATTGGGCCGAACCTATGACAAAACTGCGAATTCTCGAATTCCCAGATCCGCGGCTGAGAAAAAAAGCCCGACCGGTGGAGCTTGTGGACGACGAGTTGCGAACCCTGATCGATGACATGTTCGAGACCATGTACGAGGCCCCGGGGATCGGCCTCGCGGCGACCCAGGTAGACGTGCACAAGCGTCTTTTGGTGGCCGACGTGTCGCCCGAGAAGAACGAGCCTCACGTGCTGATCAACCCCGTGATCCTCGAAAAGGACGGCACCACGGTGACCGAGGAAGGCTGTCTGTCGGTGCCCGGCTATTACGAAGAAGTCGAGCGCGCCGAACACATCAAGGTGCGTTATCTCGATCGGGACGGCAGGGAGCGGGAAAGCCAATTCGAAGGATTGCTGGCCGTTTGCGTGCAACACGAGATGGACCATCTCGAAGGCAGGCTGTTCGTCGATTACCTCTCGGAGGCCAAGCGCCAGCGGATTCGCAAACGCATCCGAAAGGGCCGCCGCGAGCTGAAGGAGTCGGCAGCGGTTCTCTGATCGCCCGGACACTGGTACCGCGCAGCTCCCTTGCCCATGACTGCCGCAAAACTCCTGTTTGCCGGTACACCGGATTTCGCGCTCGAATCATTGCGCGCACTGCACGCGCGGGATTTCGTCCCCCTTGCCGTGCTGACGCAGCCGGATCGACCCGCCGGCCGCGGTCGCAAGATGAAGATCAGTCCGGTCAAACAATTCGCGTGCGAGCACGATATTCCGGTGTGGCAGCCGGAGACGCTGATGGATGCTGACTTCGTGGCGAAACTCACGGCGACCGGAGCCGATCTCATGATCGTCGCGGCTTACGGACTGTTGCTGCCCCAGGCGGTCCTCGATATACCGAGGCTTGGTTGTGTCAATATCCACGCATCGCTCCTGCCCCGCTGGCGTGGCGCAGCCCCGGTGCAAGCGGCCATACTGGAGGGGGACCCGCTGACGGGCGTAAGCCTCATGCAGATGGAAGCCGGTCTCGATACCGGGCCGGTCCTGGCGAGCGCTTCCACGGAGATCGGTGCCGGGGAGACTGCCGGCGAGCTCACGGACCGACTGGCGGCCCTCGGCGGCGCGCTGCTGGCGGAGAACATCGACGCGATACTGAACGGGGCACTCGAGCCGGTTCCCCAGGACGATTCCCGGGCGACCTATGCCGGTAAGGTGCGCAAGGAGAATGTCGCAATCGATTGGGGAGCGAGCGCCGAAAGCATCGCGAGGGCGATCCGGGCGTATAACCCGGTACCGGGTGCGCGATTCGAGATCGACGGAGAAACCGTGAAGTGCTGGAAAGCGGAGCCGCTCGACGAAGTCGCGGGACCGCCCGGCACGATCGTTGCGGCGGGCAAGGACGGAGTCATTGTCAGCTGCGGAGAAGGGGCATTGCGCCTCATCGAAGTACAACGGCCCGGCAAGCGGCACATCACGGCTGCCGAGTTTGCCGGACAGAAGAACCTGAGTGGCAAGCGCCTGAACTGAGAGCGTATGTTAAAAACCCGGTCGGCGGCACGCCTGCGCGCGGAGGCAGCGGCAATCGTGGATGCTGTCGTCGTCCACGGGCGATCGCTGGACAGTGCGCTTGACGAACACGGCGGGCGGGTAACGCCCGCCGACCAACCGCTCGTCAGGATGCTGTGTTACGGCACGCTTCGCCACCACTTTCGCCTGCGTTCGTATATTCGTCAATTGCTGGATCGCCCCCTGAAGCCGCGCGACAGCGTGATCGAATCATTGCTGGCGGTCGGTCTTTATCAGCTCTCGGACACGCGCATTCCCGATCATGCGGCGGTGTCGATGACCGTCGAGGCGGCGCGCATGCTGCGCCGTCCGAAATATGCCGGGCTCATCAACGCGGTGCTGCGCAATTTCGTACGCCAGGGTCTCGCAGATGCGGAACCCGCGGACGACGAATCGCGCTTTAATCATCCGACATGGATGATCGATGCCCTGCGCGAAGACTGGCCCGAAGACTGGCAGCGCATCCTCGAGGCGAACAACGGCAGGGCCCCGATGTGGTTGCGGGTGAACCGCAAGCGACTGTCGGCCGGGGACTACCTGAAGCGTTACGCCGAGCCCGATGACGGCCACGAGCTGATGTCCGGATTCGTGCATGCGATTCGGCTTGCCGCGCCGCTGCCGGTCGCGAGATTACCCGGCTTCGCCGACGGCGACGTCTCGGTGCAAGACGCGGCCGCCCAGATCGCGGCACCCTGGCTTTTGATGCACGGCGGCAAGCGCATCCTGGACGCCTGCGCCGCCCCCGGCGGCAAGACCGGGCATTTGCTCGAATTGGCCAGTCCGGGCAGCACGCTGACGGCCGTCGAGCTCGACGCCGACCGCGTCGAAGCTATCCAGGAGAACCTCGCGAGGCTCAAGCTCGCAGCGAATGTCGTCACCGGCGACGCGTCGAAACCCGCCGGGTGGTGGGATGGCAAGCGATTCGACCGCATACTCCTGGATGCGCCCTGTTCCGGGACCGGCGTGATCCGGCGCCACCCGGACATCAAGGTGCTGCGCAGAGCCTCTGACATAGAGCCCTTCGCCGCGCGACAGGCCGCTCTGCTGGAGGCGCTGTGGCCCCTCCTGGAGCCGGGAGGCAGGCTCCTGTACGTGACCTGTTCGGTTCTCGAAGCCGAGAACGACGCCGTCGTCGGGCGTTTTCTGGCGCGTCAGCGCGACGCCCGCGAGGAACGAGTGTTGCCAAATTACAACATCCGCGATCTAATGGTCGAGAAGACATGCGGCTTCCAGGTGTTGCCCGGAAGTCGGGGGCTGGACGGCTTCTACTACGCATGTCTGGAGAGAACGTCCAAATAACAGACAACCTTACTGTTAAGGCTTTGCGGAAAAGACGGATACGCTTGTTGACCCCGCTGCTGGCAGCGCTCGCGCTGCAGGTGAGTTCCGTGCACGCGCAGATCGAACCGCCGCACGAGGGCTTCTTCGATGTCCGCTCGGCGGCCACGACCATGGTGGCCGGCGTGCACGAGCTCGAGGCCCGGTTGCAGCTCATTCTGAGCGCCGAGGCCAATGACGCGCTGTCGAGCGGCGTGCCGCTGACGATAGAGCTCAACATCGAGGTGATACGCGTGCGCCGCTTCATCCCGGACGACCTCGAGGCGGCGCTCACCGTCACCTACGAGCTCGAATACCGGCCGCTGAGTCAGCGCTACATCGTCCGCAATCTGAACAGCGGCGAGCAGGATTCCTTTGCGACGCTTTATTCCGCATTGAATAACCTGGGTCGCATTCAGCGCTTGCCCGTGATCGATGACGCGCTGTTAGTACCCGGCGCCAATTACCGCATGCGCCTGCGCGCGCTCTTGAGCACGCGGCAATACCCGGCGCCGCTCAGAATCCTGTTTTTCTGGCGCAGCCAATGGCAATTACAGAGTGACTGGTACCAGTGGAACTTAGAACGCTAAGAAGAGCCGCAGTCGGTTTGCTCGGCGCTATCGGCGTCGGGCTGGCGCTCGTCGCTCTGTTCCTGCTCGGTCAGACGGCTGAGAACTCGGTCGAATTCGACCGGGTCCACATCGTCATTCTGCTGATCAATGTGGCCGGTGTGGTGGTGCTGTTTGCGCTTCTCGTCGGCAATCTCTCGCGCCTCGTTCGCGATTACCGCAATCACGTGCCGGGGTCGAAACTCAAAGCCCGTATCGTCGCCATGTTCGTCGGCCTCGCCGTGCTGCCGTTGCTGGTCGTGTTCTACTTCTCGATGCAGTTCATCAACCGCGGCATCGATACTTGGTTCAATGTCGAGGTCGAGGCCGGGCTCGATGACGCGCTCGAACTGAGCCGCGCCGCGCTCGAGATGCAAAAACGCGAACGCTTGGAGACGACGATACGCATCGCAAATCACCTGCAGAACATCAGCTCGCGGCAACTAATATTCGAATTGAGCCTCATGCGCAGGGAAGCCGGTGCCGGTGAGATTTCGCTGTACGGCCGTAATAATCGCATCATCGCGACGAGCTCGGAGCAATCGATCGGCAGCCTGCCACGACCGCTTTCCGACGAGGTCTTGCTGCAGATTCGCCAGAATCGGCCTTATGTCAGCCTGGATCCGACGCTGCGCGGCGGTTACGAGATCCGTACCGCCGTGCCATTCGGCAATGTCAGCCGCCCGGATCTCCTCGGCGTGATTCAGGCGCACTACCCGGTTCCGGAACGTCTCGCCAGCATGGCGAACAACGTAGACTCGTCCTACAGCGACTACAAGCGCATGGTTTATCTCCGCGAGCCGTTGAAGCGTGCGTTTTCGCTGACTCTGACCGTCGTCCTCATGCTGTCGTTGCTGGCATCGATCTACGGCACATTCGTCCTGTCGCGCCGGCTCGTGGCGCCGATCCAGGATCTCGTGGCAGGCACGCGCGCCGTGGCCAAGGGCGATTTCGACACCCGTCTGCCCGCGCCGTCGCGCGACGAGATCGGTTTCCTGATCAGTTCCTTCAATGACATGACACAGAGACTCTCCGCCGCGAGGCGCGAGGCGAGCCTGAGCCAGGCGCTCGTGGAGGCGGAACGCGCCAATCTGGAGGTCATACTGGCGAGGCTCTCGACCGGTGTCGTCGCGCTCGAATCCGACCTCCGGATCCGCACTGCAAATCAGGCATCCGGCGCGATATTAAACGTCGATCTCGAAAACCGCGTTGGCGAATACTTGCCGGATGTCGCCAAGGGCCAGCCGCTGCTGGAGCAGTTCGTCGACATTGCGAGAGTGCACCTCGATGCCAACGAGACGGAGTGGCGGGAGCAGATCGTGCTGCGCGGCGAAGTCGGGCGCCGCGTCCTGACCTGCGCCTGCACGGCATTGCCGGGCGACGAAGATCACGCCGCCGGCTTCGTCGTGGTATTCGATGACATTACCGCGCTCCTGCAGGCGCAGCGCGATGCAGCCTGGGGCGAGGTCGCACGGCGCCTCGCGCACGAGATCAAGAACCCGCTGACACCGATCCAACTCTCCGCAGAGAGAATGCGACGCAAGTATCTCAAGACGCTTAGCGACGAGGACGCACAGGTGCTCGATCGTGCGACGCACACGATCGTGCAGCAAGTCGAGGCCATGAAGGAAATGGTGAACGCATTCAGTGATTACGCGCGCGCGCCGGATATCGATATCAATCTGTTTAGTATCGACAGCCTCGTGCACGAAATCGTCGACCTTTATCGCGCCCAGGAAAGCGGCATCGACATCATGCTGCAAACGGATCCCGACCTGCCCGACGTCGAGGCGGATATCGGACGCATCAGGCAAATCCTGCACAACCTCATCCGCAATTCGATCGAGGCGCTCGAGAATACGCCAGGCGGCCGGATCGAGGTTTCCGTGAGGGCGGGAGAGGTCCGCGGAGTGGATATCGTGGAAATCGTCGTTGCGGACAATGGTCCCGGTTTCCATGCCGGACCGGTCAGCCAGGTGTTCGACCCGTACGTGACGACGAAACCGAAAGGCACCGGACTCGGACTTGCGATCGTCAAGAAACTCGTGGAAGAACACGCCGGGACGATATGCGCCGAGAACCGTAAGGAAGGGGGCGCGAGGATACGCATCGAATTGCCGATTAACGAGGCGGCGAGAGAAAGAATGATAACCAAGCTGCCTGGTCGATCCGAAATACGGAGGGAGAGAGCATGAGCACGTCACATGTGCTGGTCGTCGATGACGAGGGCGATATTCGCGCGCTGATCGACGAGATCCTGTCAGAGGAGGGTTACGAGGTCACCGTCGCAGCCGACGCTACGGAGGCGCGCCTGGCCCGCGACAAGGAAAAGTTCGACCTTGTTTTGCTGGATATCTGGATGCCGGACACCGACGGGATCAGCCTGTTGCGCGAGTGGTCGGAACCCGGGGATCTCGACTGCCCGGTCGTCATCATGTCGGGTCACGGAACCGTCGACACGGCCGTCGAGGCGACGCGACTCGGTGCATTCGATTACGTCGAGAAACCGCTGTCCCTTGCCAAGTTATTGCGCACGGTGGAGCGGGCGCTCGAACAGTCCCGCAAGCAAGCGGCGCCGGCGCGCAGCCTGTTTCCTTCGCTGTTGACGCCGGTCGGCCGCAGCCCGCTGATCAAGAGCCTGCGCGAGCACGTGCAGCAGATCGCCAAGCACGATGCACCCGTTCTGCTGATCGGCGAGCCCGGTACGGGGCGCGGCGCGTTCGCACGCTACATCCATGCGATGAGTTCGCGCTCGGACGCGCCGCTCGTCAACCTGCTCGCCGCATCGCTTACCGACAGCAATGCGGAGGAAGTGTTATTGGGCAGCGAAACAGGCGGCAACGTCCAGAACGGTTATTTCGAACGGGCCAAGAACGGCACCCTGATCATCGACGAGCTCTCCGAGCTCTGCGATCAGGCACAGAAGCTCGTACTGAGCGTGCTCGAGCAGGGAGAATTCGTACGCTCCGGCGGCCATCAGTCGGTGAAGCTGCAGGCCAGGGTTCTGGCGACGATCAATGCCGATTACGAAAAAGCGATCGAGAGCGGCAAACTCCGCCGCGAGCTCGTATCCAACCTGAATACCCTGACCGTGCGCGTGCCGCCACTGAGGGATTACGCCGAAGATGTCCCGGAGTTGCTCGGCTATTACGTCGACAGGCTCATCGACAGCGAGGATCTTTCTTTCCGCAGGTTCAGCGTCGCGGCGCAGAACAGGCTGCGCAACTATCCGTGGCCGGACAACGTCAGGGAACTGAAAAACCTCGTGCGCCGCTTGCTGCTCACCGGGTCGGAAGAGGAAATCACACTCGATGAGATCGAACAGGAACTGAGCAACGCCGCAATATCGGACGAGCCGCTCGTCAAGCAAGACTTGTTGTCACTGCCGTTACGAGAAGCACGCGAACAATTCGAGCGGGCCTACCTGCAACAGCAGCTGCAGCTGTGCGACGGCAAGGTCGGGAAGCTCGCGCAGCGCGTCGGTATGGAGCGCACGCACCTCTACCGCAAGCTGAGATCGCTCGGCGTCGACTTCCGCTCGGTATCGGGCGGTGACGAATAAGAAGGAATCGCGGCTAATGCCGGGATCGCGCTCAATGTTTCGAGTCGGCCAGTGCCTCGTCGAGCATTGCGATCAAGGCCTCGCGATCATAGCTGTATTCGTGCCCTTCATTCAGCTGCACGAGTTCCTCGATCGCCTTTTTGATCGTTCTTTCTGCCTCACCCTGGTTCGGTACCACCATATAGCGACGCTTCGGATTCTCGTCCGAGAAAAAGTCCAACACGGCTGCCGAAACCTCGTCCGGGTTCTTGAACCGCGTTCGATCTGAAGGCCTGTCCGTGAAGCTGCTCAGCTCTTCCTCGAAAAGGGATCCTTCCGCTGTCTGGCCGCGCTGCTCCATGCGTTTGCGCAGGGTATCGGTGATTGCCGAGTTGTAGTTACCAGGCTCCACGACACTGACATGCACGCCGAATTTCTGCATCTCCCGAGCGAGCGAATCGGTAAAGGCTTCGACGGCATGCTTGCTCATGCTGTACGGACCCAGAAAGCCCGCCGACAGGATCCCGGATATCGAGCCGGTCGTCGTGATGCGACCCCGGCTTTCGATAATTAACGGGGCGAACGCCTTGGTCACCCGGTAAGGCCCGAACAGGTTGACGTCCATCTGGAACTGCATGTCCTCCTCGTCGATCTCGATCAGCGGGCCGAGCACGGCGACACCGGCGTTGTTGACGAGGCCATACAATCCCCTACCCGCCTCGCGGACGGTTTCGACCGCGGCGTCGATTTCCTCCTGGATCGTGACATCGAGGCGCACGCCCTGCATGTGGTCGATGGCGCTCAGCTCGTCCAGGTCGGCCTGCTTCCTGGCACCGGCGTAGACGAAGTAGCCATTAGCCGCGAGGGTTTCGGCGATATTGCGGCCGATGCCGGAGCTCGCGCCGGTAACGAGTATCGCTTTCCGCTCGCCTTCATTACTGGCAAGCGCCAGGCCATGCGTGAAGCAGAAAAGGACCCCAAGAAACAGGCTGAAAATGAATCTGAGCATGTTCGCTCCCCCACGAGTTCTATTTTGGGACTTATGTTTTGGGGCGGCTCCAGAAATCGGCGTTCCTGATGCCGAGCGCTTCCGGATCGAAGCTGTAGGTTTCAACACCGGCGTCTTTCTGTCGTTCATAATCATCGAGCGCCTTCAACGCTGGCTTGCCCATGAAAAACAGGATCAGGATGGCGATGATATTGAGCCAGGCCATGAGCCCCACGCCGATATCGCCGAGGCCCCAGGCGAGGGTCGCCGTCCTGACTGCGCCGTAAAAGACCGATGCCATCAGCATGATCTTGAGAATGATCATTTCGCCGGGAAAGCGGAAGAATCGCCTGAGGTAGGCAATGTTGGTTTCTGCGATGTAGTAGTAGGCCAGCACCGTCGTGAACGCGAAGAAAAACAGCGCGAACGCGACAAACGGTTTGCCGACGCCGGTCAGCACGCTGTCGACGGCCATCTGCGTGAAGGCGGGGCTGCTTGCATCGATCGTCGCGGGCAGGTTTTGCACGATGAAGCCGCCGTCACCACCGTGCACGTTGTAGGCACCGGTAATCAAAATCATGAACGCGGTGGCGGAACAGACGAACAGCGTGTCGACGTAAACCGAGAACGCCTGCACGAGTCCTTGCTGCGCAGGATGCTGTACTTCCGCCGCAGCGGCTGCGTGCGGCCCCGTACCCTGGCCGGCTTCGTTGGAATAGACACCGCGTTTCACGCCCCAGCCTATTGCGGCGCCGACGCCGGCCATGGGCGTGAACGCATCGCCTAAGATGAGCCCAACGACACGCGGCAATTCGGTAACGTTGAGAATGACGATGCCGACCGCGGTCAGGATGTAGCCCAGCGCCATAAAGGGTACGACGATCTGCGTGAAATGCGCAATTCGCTTGACGCCGCCGAAAATGATGACGCCGAGAATCGTTACGACGATGAACGCCGCGGTCAGCTTGGTGACGCTGATCGTCCCGAGGAAGGTATCGAACGATCCGTTCATGCCGAATGCAATTTCCGCGGACGTGCTGATCGCGTTCGCCTGCACGGTCGGCAGCAGCAATCCGGTCGCTATGATTGTCGTCACCGCGAACAGCCAGCCGTACCATTTCTGCCCCATTGCCTTCTCGATATAAAAGGCGGGACCACCGCGATACTGGCCTTCATCCACCTCCTTGTAGATCTGGCCGAGCGCCGCTTCGACGTAAGCCGTCGAGGCGCCCAGGAACGCGACCGCCCACATCCAGAACACGGCACCGGGCCCGCCGAATCCGATGGCCGCCGCGACACCGGCGATATTACCCGTGCCAACACGACCGGACAGCGAGACGGCCAGCGCCTGGAAGGACGAGATGCCCTTGTCGGATTCCTTGCTGGCGAACAACAGCCGGATCATTTCGCGGAAATGCCGCACCTGCAGGAAGCGGGTGAGGATCGAAAACATCAGGCCCGCACCGAGACAAAGCCCCACCAGCCAGATACTCCAGACCCAGCTGTTAATGTAGTCGACGATAACTTGCATGGCGTGGTCCTGTGGATCGCTTGCGGGTGTTCGGGATTTCCCGGGATACTACAGGAATCCGGACTGCCTGACCCGTGGCGATGAAATGGTTTGTCCTGCGCTTTGCGCAGACCTTTGCGCCTCTGGCGGCGCTCGTATTGATCAACGTGTTTCGGTACCTCGTCGTCTGATTGCCGACACCGTCACTGCCGGTCCTCTTGGTGGATCCATGCGTAAACCTTTCTGAATTGGGCGACGTCGAAATAGAAACGCCTGATCATTCGCGGGGAGAACTATGCTCAGGAAATTGGGGGTCATTGTTGCTGCGATGCTGGCGCTGATCATCGTGATTACCGGATTCAACATCGCCCGGCACTGGATGTATTGGTTGCCGCACGAAGAGGTCACGTTCGAGAGCGCCGATATTCGTTTGGCCGGTACCCTGGTCAAACCCGCTGATGAGGGTGCCTTCCCGGGCATTGTCTTGCTGCACGGTTCCGGACCCGAAACACGCCGCGACGTAGCGACGCGCGCTGTGATCAATACGCTCGCCCGCCATGGCTTCGCTGTACTCGCCTACGACAAGCGCGGTGCCGGCGCGAGCGAAGGCGACTTCGAGACCGCCCTGTACCGCGATTTCATCGCCGACGCGATCGCAGCGATCGGGTACCTGGCGGGCCGGGACGATGTCGATGCAGAGCGCATGGGCTTATATGTGGTCAGCGAAAGTGGCTGGTTCGCGCCGGAGATCGCGTCGCGGACCGGCCGGATCGACTTCATCTTCAATAAAGTCGGCCCACCATTGGCGTGGGTGGATACGGTCAGTTGGGAGGTGCGCAATGATTATATTGCGGACGGCATCGCCGAGTCCGACGTCGACGCGCTCGTCGAACTGGCCGTGCGCCGCTGGCGTTACTATCAGGCGGCGGCGTCGAACCCGGGCTTGAGCGACGGCCCGGAACGCGACGCGATCAACGCCGAGATCGCACGAATGCGCCGCGAGATTCCGATGGCGGACCAGGTGTTGCCCAAAGAGCTGCTCGCCTACGATGAGCAGGTCTACGCCGATTTCGCCGCGAACTCCTTATATGACGGAACTGTGTACCTCCAATCGCTGCAAATCCCACTCTACTACGCGTTTGGCAGCATGGACATCAACGTGCCAACGCAGGCTTGCATTGAGGTGCTCGATAAATTCATTAAAGAAGACGGCAAGGACATCACGTACAAGGTGTATGCGAATCGCGGGCACAGCCTGATGTCGTGGAGAGGTCTCTTCAGCATGGGTTTGCCGCACGCCTACCTCGCAACGCTGGGCGAATGGAGTCGCGCCCAGGTGTCGCGAGACGCTGCCGGTCCGGAGTGATGCTGAAACGATAGAAATTTGCGATTTGCCGGTCAGGATCTTAACGCAACCACTCGACGACGGACACGCCGATGAAACTGCCGACGGCGTAACCCAGGGATCCGAGCAGCAGTCCGGGGATCAGGAGATCGCGCCAGCCTTTCGCCGAGGCCAGTGCCGGGGCGCTCGCGGGCCCGCCGATGCAGACGGCCGATGCCATCGCGAGTTCTGCAAGATCCAGTCTGAAAACCTTGCCGAGCGCAAACAGGATGACGAGGTGCACCGTGACGATAAAGGTCGCGTACACGAAGAGTATCGGCGCGATCTCGATGAGTTCCCAGATGTCTGCGCTGGCGCCGACGCTCGCCAGAAAGATGAACATCATGACGACGCCCGCTTCGTGGTAACCGGACAGCTTTTGCACGAGGGCGGGCATGAAGGTCGCGACGATGAGTGCGAGCACGGTGATGACGAGGATCGAGTAGTCGGACATGCCGATGAGATCGGCGATCAGTTTGCCGATCGCCGCCAGGGCGAAGGCGAGCGCCAGCGCGGCCAGCAAACCGGCGACGTCGAGGTCCGCGATGTGATGCACCTTGCCGCCTGAGGCTGGATCGAAAACTTGCGCGTTATCCATGTGGTGCGTCGGGTATCGGTTCGCCATCCAGGCGATGCCGGGAATGAATATGATGACGAGGAAATGCAGGTTCGTGATCACGTTGTCGGCGGCGACGGCGGCGGCGAGCACGCTGTCATTCTGCATACCGGTCGCCTCGGCAACGGCAGCGAAGTTCAGGCCGCCGCCGATGTAGGTACCCGTAAATATCCCGGCGAGTTCCGCTTCCTTCGGTCCGAGCGTGAATATCGCGGCGCCGAGGATGGCGCCGACGACGACGGCTGCGGCGCCTATCGCGAATGCGATCAGTGTGGTGCCGGACTCGCGCGCGATGCGTTTGAGATCGGCGTGAAACAGGAGCAGTGGAATTGCGAGGGGCACGAGATAATCCCAGACGACGCCGTACACCGGCGCCGAGGTCGGGATGATGCGCAGGTTCGCTAGCACGATGGCCACGGTGATCAGCAACATGACGCCCGAGTATTTGCGGCCCCAGGGATAACGCTCGCACCAGAATCCGAACGCGGCGACGAGGATCAGCACCGCCCAGATTGCGAAGTCCTGCTCGGGTCCGATGAGTGGCACGGACATGGAATCCGCTAATCGATGACGGCGGCGCGTACGAGGCGGTGCAGCAGTTCGCTGTATGAATTGCCGCGATACGGCATGTACTGTGTCAGCATGATCGCGATCAGTTCCTGCTCCGGATCTATCCAGAAGATGGTACTTGCAAGTCCGGCCCAGGAGTATTCGCCGTTGCTGGCCGGGTAATCGAGCTTCGTATTATCGATGATGACATCAAAGTTGAATCCGAATCCCCGCCCGTCGGACATGCTCGCCGGTTCACGCAGACGATTCTGTGACATCATCTCGACCGTCAACGGAGAAAGCAGGCGCTTACCTTTGAATTCACCGCCGTTCAAGAGCATCTGGCAGAAACGCCAGTAATCGTCGCTGGTCGAGATGAGCTGGGCGCCGCCTGAGAATGCGTGCGGCGGGTTGAAGAAGTCGAAATGCGGGTCGCCGGTAAACGGTTCCCGGACACCATTCCCGTTATGCGTGTAGATGTTCGCAAGCAGCGGAGCCTTGTCCGGTGCGACCCAGCCCATTGTCTGGTCCATCCCGAGCGGATCGAATATGCGCTCCTCTAAGAATGCGCTGAGTTTCTCGCCAGTCCATTTCTCGATGAGGTAGCCCTGGATGTCGACTGCGACACTGTAATGCCAGCGCTCACCCGGCTGGTACAGGAGCGGGATACCGGCCAGCGTGTCGATGAGGTACTGAAGGTCGTTGCCGTTGCCGATCAGGCCGGCATCGAGGTACTGCCTGTCGACGGGCGTGTCGGTGAACACGCCGTAGGTAAAGCCGGCCGTGTGTTGCAAAAGATCGTGGATGGTCGGCTCGCGCTCCAAAGGCTCGACGATCAGGTTTCCTGCCTCATCTTCACCGGCATAGACCTGCAAATTGGAAAACTCCGGGATGTGCTTCGACAGCGGGTCACTCAGCGAGTAATAACCGTCCTCGTAGAGCATCATCATCGCGACACCCATGACGGGTTTGGTCATCGAGTAAATACGAAACAGGGTTTGGTCGGTGACGGGAATCTTCTGTTCGACGTTCGCATATCCGAGGTTTTCGTAGAGGACGATTTTGCCGCGCCGCGATACGAGTATCTGGAAGCCACCCGATTCTTCGCGGTCGAGCAATTCCCGGAACCGGCGCGCGACGTTTTCCAGGCGTACGGCGGACATGCCGACAGACTCCGGGCGCGCAATCTTGAGCGGTGCGGCGAACGCTGGTGCATGCCAAATAACAAATGCCGCGAGAGCGGTAATCAGAAATGACTTTCTCATGCTCAATCCCCGAAGGGGCCTGCTGGTTGTTTCAAGAGCTGGATGCGCCGGTCGAAACCGGCGCCCGCCGGCCATTCTAAGGCCGCTCACGGCAATCCGAAAATCCTCGGAGCCGGGAGTAGCGTGCCGTCAGGATTGAATTCCACGCCCGGGGTCGTGAAATCCTGCAGGCTCAGGCTGCGCATCAGGTCAAGCGCACGGTTTCGCGGGTCGATCGATGGCCCGTGCGGTCGCAGCTGTATCGTCGAGTGAATCCTGCCCTCGATGAATTTGCCCTCGCCATCGAGCGTGACGACGAGGATTGGTGCGATGCCCTTGATGCCTGCGACGCTGATGCCGTAGTAGGTCGCGAAGTTGCCGAGGCTGTAGGCAATCAGGCGGTCCTTGTATCGCTCGATGGCCCGGACGACGTGTGGTCCGTGGCCGATGACGAGATCCGCGCCGGCATCGACCATCAGTCTCGAGAATTTCACGACGTCGCCGCGCGGTTCGCCGAAGTATTCCTCCTCCGCGAAGGGCAGCCTCGTCACGTTTTCGCCTTCCGCACCGCCGTGGAACGATACGATGACGACATCGTAGCGGCCGGCGTGATCGGCCACCGTTTCAGCTGCCAGGTCGTAGTCGAGCATCATGTTCGAGTTCTTCGTGACGGCGTAGGCAAGCACGGCGACGTCGAGCCCGTTCACAGTCAAATAGGCGAAGTCTCCTTCGAGCCCGGTGTGTCGAATGCCGGCGTTTGCGAGCGTCTGCATGCTGGCGAGGCGTCCTTCCTCGCCAAAGTCCCGGGCGTGGTTGTTGGCGAGACTCATCACGTCGAAGCCTGCATTGACGAAATGATCCACGTAGCGTGACGGAGAACGAAACAGATAACAGGCGTTCGGGTTGGAGCACTTTTTGGCCGGCTCGCCGCCATCCAGCAACACGCCCTCGAGGTTACCGAACGCGATATCGGCCGCAGCCAGGATCGGCGTTACGTGACTCAGGAATCCGACCCCATCGTCATCCGGCAAATGGTTTTGCGGATAATCGGTGCCGAGCATCATGTCGCCGACAGCGGCAACGGTGATGCGCATCGCGGCGAGGTCTCTTGTCTCGACTGCGACTGGTTCGGGTTCCGGGGTCGGCGCTTCCGCCGCCGGCGCAGCCGGTGCCGCCGGTTCCTGCGTCACCGGCGGTGCCTGCTGCGGCGCCGCGCATCCGCAGAGACCCACCAGGATCCAGATGAGAAGTCGCCTAGTCACCGAGGCGGATGCGCAGCACGTCGATCTCCGCCTCGTGCAGGCGGGCGCGCAACGCGTTCAGGCGATCGAGATCGCGTGTCGGACCGATGCGCACACGGTGATAGGTCTTGTCATCGATGGACACGCGCTGGATGCGTGACTCGACGCCGAGGAGCGCCAGTTGCGCCCGCCGCCGATCGGCGTCGGCAAAGACCGTGAACGACCCGGCCTGCAGCACGTACACGCCGGGTCGTTCGATCGGATCGGACTCGCGGTCCCGTCGGACGTCGAGTTCCTGCTCGGGAATGACGACTTCGAAATTCGGCAACATGTCGTAAAAGTCGAAGCGCCGTTCCGGCTGCTCCGCGGGCTCCGCAGTCTCGACTCGCGTCTCCTCGCTTGCCGTGCTCGTGACACGCGCCCGGGAAGGCGTCACCGGCTGTGCCTGGCCGCTTGCTTCGCGATCTTTCATGTAAATCGCGAATGCCACGGACAGGCCGATCGAGAGCCCGAACAGCATCCAGACCCAGCCCGGATATTCCTGCCGCGTTCTTTTTCGCGCGCGTTTTCGTTTACGCTTGGCCATCAAGACTACATCGAATCCGGCGCCGATACTCCGATGATCTTGAGCCCGCTCGCAATGACGATGCGCGTGGCCCAAATCAACGCCAGTCTCGCATTCCGCAGCGCAGCGTCGTCGACGATGAACGTGTGCGCGTTGTAATAAGTGTGAAACTCGTTGGCAAGGTCCCTGAGATAGTGCACCAGGTGTTGCGGTGCGCGATTGTTGGCGGCGAGCTCGATAATTTCAGGATACCGGCTCAAAGTGGTCATCAGGGACTTTTCGTGCATCTCCTCCAGCAGTCCGAGGTTCTCGAGACCTGCCGTCTCATCATATTCGAGTGATTTTTCCTCCAGTTGCCTGAAGACGCTGGATACGCGGGCGTGCGCGTACTGGATGTAATAGACGGGATTATCGGCCGACCGGCTCTTGGCCAATTCGAGATCAAAGTCGAGATGCTGGTCGTTCGAACGCATGACATAAAAGAATCTTGCCGCATCGTTGCCGACTTCCTCGCGTAATTGCCGCAAGGTCACGAACTCGCCCGATCGGGTCGACATGGACTGCTTTTCACCGGCACGATACAGGCTGACGAACTGCATCAACCGGACTTCGAGGGAATCGCCGGCATAGCCCATCGCCTCGAGTCCCGCCCTGACCCTTGCCTGGTAGCCGTGATGATCGGAACCGAGCACGTCGAGAAGAAAGCCGTAACCGCGTTTGCGTTTGTCGTTATGGTAGGCGATGTCGGATGCAAAGTAGGTAGTTGTGCCGTTCTCACGGACAACGACGCGATCTTTTTCGTCACCGTAATCGCTCGCCCGGAACCAGGTTGCTCCGTCTTTCTTGTACAGCATGCCGCGCTCTTCGAGGATCTCGAGCGCATCGTCGATGAGATGGTCGTCGGTAAGGCTCTGTTCGAAAAACCAGCGATCGAAGGTCACGCCGAAATCGGCCAGGTCGGCTTCGATGTCGGAAAGAATCGCATCGAGTGCTTGCTTTCGGATCCGCTGGAAATGATGAATGCCTAAGAGCCCATGCCCCTTGGCGATCAGCGCATCGATATATTCTTCCTTATCGCCGTCCGGCGCGTCGGCGGGAAGACCGTCGCTTAAAGCAACCGCGCCAACCTCGGGTACGCCACTGGTATCAATGCCGGTCGCGATCTGACGAATGTAATCGCCCTTATAACCGGCTTCGGGGAAGCTGACCGTCACGCCTTTCTGTTCGAGGATGCGCAGCCAGACGCTGACGCCCAGGATATCCATTTGCCGTCCCGCGTCATTGACGTAGTATTCCCTGTCCACGTCGAAACCCGCGGCCTCGAGCAGGTTGCCGAGGGTGGCGCCGTACGCCGCATGACGACCATGCCCGACATGTAACGGGCCGGTCGGATTCGCCGATACGAACTCGAGCAATATCTTCGGTTCCGACCGCGCCTCCTGACGACCATATTGTTCACCCTGTTTCAGTATCGCCGTCAGTTCGCGATGCAGGGCGGCCTTGCTCAGGTGAAAGTTGATGAATCCGGGACCGGCAAGCTCGATCCTGTCCACGAGCTCCGATTCGGCAATCTTGTCGATGATTTTGCTCGCGACATCCCGCGGATTCTTGCCCTCTGATTTGGCGAGGCGCATCGCGATGTTGGTCGTGAAATCTCCGTGGCGCGCATCACGGGTCCGCTCTACCGTCGTCGTTACTGAAGACACCTCCTGCGAGTCTGCCAGATCGGGCAGGCTTTCAATCGCCTGCTCTACGAGTTTTGCAATACTGGATTTCAATGGAATTGATTCGAGGTTGCCGGCGGTTGAGGATTATATAGGTCAAGTCCCCACGCGGGAGCGACTTTTTGGACATGGATGTCCTTATATCGCGTAGCACATGGATGTGCGAGAGCGATGAGTCGCGATTCCTTCTACAAATCAATATTAAAAGAGTTCGATCGGATCGACATCGATCGACCACCTGACGCGTCGTGCGGACTTCTCGCCTTCAAGGGCGGCGCGCAACACTTTCAGCAGCGCATGCAACGAGCGGCGGCGGCGGCTCTGCAACAGGAGCTGTGACCGGTAACGGCCGGCTCGCCTTTCCATCGGCGCGCTGACGGGACCGAGTATCCGTACCCCGGCCATCTGCTGATCCACGGCAATGCGTCTCGCGACATCGAGAAAGTCATGACTGTCCTGCTTGCGGGTCGCCGACGCGCGTATGAGCGCCAGGCGAGAGAACGGCGGCCAGGCCGCCTGTTCTCTTTCAGCGAGGAGTGACCGGGCGATGCGATCGTAGCCGCCGTTCAAGAGCTCGGACCAGAAATGATGCTGCGGAAATGCGGTCTGAATGATCACCATGCCTTGTCGCGCTTCCCTGCCCGCGCGGCCGGAGACCTGGATCAGGCTCTGCGCCAGGCGTTCACTGCCGCGAAAATCCGTGCTGAAAAGGCCCTGGTCCGCATTGATGATGACGACGAGTGTCAGGCTCGGAAAATGATGGCCCTTGGACAGCATCTGCGTGCCGACGAGAATTTTCGTCTCCCCGGTGGTCGCGGCCGCGAGCGCTTTTTTCATCGTGCCCTTGAAGCGCGTGCTGTCGCTGTCTATGCGTGCAATTTCGTCCGTCGGGAAACGATCCCGAAGTGCATCCTCGAGCCGCTCTGTTCCCTCGCCTAACGGCCTCAAGGCGTTGCCGCACTGCGGACAGGAAGCATCGATTGCCCGACTGGCGCCGCAATGATGGCACAGCAATCGATGCTTCGCCGCATGTACGGTCATGCGGGCGTCACATCGCTCGCATTCCGCAATCCTGCCGCAGCCCGTGCAGATAAGGGTAGGGGCAAAGCCGCGCCGATTCAGGAATACCAGCGACTGTTCACCGCGGCGAATGTTGTCGGTGATCGCGGAGATGACCGGTACGCTGAGCCCGTCGATTGACGCGTGCCTCGTCATGTCGACCAGGCGAAGCAGTGGCGGTACCGCCTTGCCCGCGCGGGTCGGCAGATGCAAATGCACGTAAGCCTCGTCGCGGCACCGCTGCAGCGATTCGAGGGAGGGCGTCGCGGAACCGAGCACGACCGGTATGTCCCGTTGTTTTCCTCTCACGACCGCCAGGTCGCGCGCGGAATAGCGCAGTCCCTCCTGCTGTTTCAGAGAGCTGTCGTGCTCTTCGTCGACGATGATCAGGCCTGGTGATTTCAGAGACACGAACACGGCGGAGCGCGTGCCGAGGACGAGCGGCGCCGATCCACGTCGCGCCGCAGCCCAGGCGGCGAGGCGCTCCGTGTCCGTCAGCGCGGAATGCAGGAGCATGGGTTCGACGCCGAGGCGTGTCCTGAAGCGCCTGACGAGCTGCGGCGTCAGGCCGATCTCGGGAACCAGCACCAGCACCTGGCGGCCGGCACCGATCACGTCACGGATCAGGCGCATGTAGATCTCCGTCTTGCCGCTGCCGGTGACGCCATCGAGCAGACTCACCCGGAATCCACGACCGGCGCGGATGGACTCAAGCGCTTTCACCTGGTCGGGATTGGGCTCCGGCGCCGGGGTCTGCTCGACGTTCGCGGCAGTCCCGGCCGCGACCTCGATCTCGGATGACTCGAATTCCTCGATCAGCGACTTGTCGACGAGACTTTTCTTCAGTCGCCGCCAGCCGGGCATGGCCTCATCGAGCGCGGAAAAACCGATCGTATCGGCATCCCTGACGGTTTCGAGCAAAGCTGCCTGGCGCGGCGCGCGTTTCGCGAGCGCCTGCAGGTCGGCCGCGGCCCCCGCCGGGGTTACGGATAGCTTGCGAATGGCCGATTCGAGCGGTTTGCCCTGGCGCAGCAGGGCCGGCAGGGCGGCGGCCACGACCTCACCGATCGGGTGGTGATAGTAATCGCTCGTGAAGTCGATGAGCCATCGGTCGTGCTCGTCGAGCAGCGGGCTGCCGTCGAGGACGGCGGCCACGGACTTCAGTTTCGAGGCGGGGACATCGGTCTCCGTCGCGAGCGCCATCACCATGCCGACGACCTTCTGTCGGCCGAACGGCACTCGGACGCGGCATCCGGGCAGACATTCGGTGTCTCGCGGGGGCAGGTAGTCAAACAGGCGGGACAGCGGCGCATTGATCGCCACCCTTAAGACCGGACGATCAGGCACCGCGGCACTCCGTCATGCGGGACTCGAGAGAATTATCAATTAATTCAATCACTTGCAGAATAACTCGGGGTGCGAGGCATGTGGCTCGACATGACATGAAGCGGCGAAAAAGAATGGCTTGTCCTGTCAACCGACGCCCTGACCGAACGTTAAGTACCTATGATTCCCGCAGGGGAGTCAAGATGAAACGGTGGTGGAGATGGATCTCACGGGATTTGGAACAGGGATGAGAATCGGATGAACGCCTGTGTCGCGAGTTTTGCGGTATCTTGCGAGCCGGGGGACCGGAAGGGAGCCAGAACGCTGCAACGCGAACGGGAACTCAATCGATTCTTTGCCGAGGTCGAGAAACGCGCGTTGCGAATCGCCGAGATTTCGATCCGTGATCGCGACGAGGCGCTCGACCTGGTGCAGGACGCGATGATTCAGCTCGCGCGAAAGTACGCAAGTCGGGAATTGGACGAATGGACGCCCCTTTTCTATCGCATCCTGCAGAACAAGGTACGCGATTGGCACCGCCGGCAGGCCGTGCGCAATCGCGTCATGGTGTGGTTCGGGCGTGCGGGTGCGGACGACGATTTTGACCCCGTCGCCGCGGCGCCGGATCCCGGCGGTCGCACCCCGGACGAGCAGCTGCAGTCGCAAGAGGCAATGCAAAACCTCGAAGTCGCGATTGGCGAGCTGCCGGCACGACAGAGAGAGGCATTCATGTTGAGGACCTTCGAGGGCCTCGATGTTGCCGATACTGCCGCTGCCATGGGATGCAGCGCAGGCAGTGTGAAGACACATTATTCTCGCGCAGTGCATTCGCTGCGCGAGACGTTAGGAGAGCATTGGTCATGAACGAGCGGAAAGACACAGGCGCGGATGAAGTATTCGCGAGGAAGGCGAAGCAGCTTTTCGACGAGTCCGTCGAAAACCTCGACGCGAATACGCGTTCGCGCCTGAATCGCGGACGCCAGGCGGCGCTTCGGCAACTCGCGTCGGGTAAACCCGTCTGGGTGCAATGGGCCCCCGCGGCGGGTGTTGCTGCCGCGGCCGTATTCGCCGTCGTCCTGTGGACCGGCAATCAGCCGGTCGATGAACTGACGCCGGATGCAGCAGCCTCCGATTTCGAGATTCTGCTCACGGAGGACAGCTTCGAGATGCTGGAAGATCTGGAGTTCTATAGCTGGATCGATCTCGATGAAGAAATTGAAGAACCACAGGAGGCCGGGGACGTTGTCGGTTGACAGGAGACAACCGGATACGGCGTTCAAACTCGCCGTCCTTTGGGGACTGTTGGGATGCACGGGCATCGTCGCTGCGGACGACGATGTCATGCCAGACATGGAATTCCTGGAGTATCTGGGTAGTTGGGAAGAATCGGACGAGGATTGGGTGCTGTTCTCAGAGGCAGAAGCGGCACAGCTGGCGTCCGAGGCGAAACAGGCCGATCCCGTATCGAAAGATGAAGAATCGGTGGAGATTGACGATGAAAGCTAAGTTTTTCCATCAGGCTTTAGCCGTATCGCTTTTGTTACTCGGCGCGGCGGCTTGGGCACAGGATGATCAACTGAACTGGAACAGCCTGACGAACGAGCAACGGCAGGTCTTGAGTCCCATGGAGCAGAACTGGGATACGCTGTCGCTCGAACGCCGCGAACGCCTGGTCGAAGGCGCGAAGCGCTGGTCCGAGATGGGCACCGAGGACAGGGCCGCAGCCAGGCAGCGTTTCGACACGTGGCGGAGCTTGAATGAAGACCAGCGAGCGGCTATCCGCGAGCGCTATCGACAGTTCCAACGCCTGACCCCGAGGGAGAAGGCAAGAATCCGCGAAAACTTCCGGCGCTTCCGCGATCTGCCGGCCGATCGCCGGGAGGCGCTGCGTGAGCGCTATCGCAACATGACCCCGGAACAACGGCAGGCCGTGCGCGACCGGCTGCGGCAGCACCAGCGTCGGCACATCCGCCGCCGAACGACCGATCGGCCGCCTCGCTAATTTATATGGTAATGAACAATGAAGGCCCCGAACCGGGGCCTTTTTCATTCGCGGCTGTAGAGCGGCTTTTTGTACAGGGATGTACTTATGTCGCTGTGCAAATGGAGGTGCAAGCAGCGACGAAGCCGCGATTCCTTACAGCGCTTTGACCTCGTTGATCAGTTCGGCTGCCATCGCCTGCCCGTCCCCGTACAACATCCGCGTGTGATCCAGGAAGAAGAGCGCGTTCTCGATGCCGGAGAATCCTGCCCCCTGGCCGCGCTTGATGACGATTACGTTCTTCGCGTAATCGGCATTCAATATCGGCATGCCGTAGATCGGGCTCGACGGATCACTGCGCGCCACCGGGTTGACGACGTCGTTGGCACCGATGATCAGCGCGACGTCCGTCGTTTTAAACTCGGGGTTGATCTCGTTCTCGTCGTAGATGATGTCGTAGGGAACACCTGCCTCGGCGAGCAGTACGTTCATGTGGCCGGGCATGCGCCCTGCGACCGGATGGATGGCGAATTTGACGTCGACGCCACGATCCAGCAGCAGCTGCGTCAATTCCCATACCTTGTGCTGTGCCTGTGCGACAGCCATGCCGTAACCGGGAACGATCAGCACCTTGTCGGCAAACGCCAGCATGACTGCGACGTCGGGCGCCTCGATCGGTTTCATGCTGCCCGTGACTTCACCGCCTTCGCCGGCTTCCTCGCCGAACCCGGAAAAGAGCACGTTCGCGAGCGATCGGTTCATCGCTTTCGCCATGAGCTGCGTCAGCAGCGAACCCGCCGCGCCGACGACGGTACCGGCGATGATCATCGCTGCGTTCTGCAACACGAATCCTTCGAAGGCGACCGCGAGCCCGGTCAGGGCATTGTAGAGAGAGATCACCACCGGCATGTCGGCGCCGCCGATCGGTACCGTCATCGTAACGCCCAGGATCAGCGCGACCAGGAAGAAGTAGACGACGATGTTGACGTTTCCGTGCGCCAAAACGATATAGCCGGCGAGCGCAACTGCTGACGCAAGCAACAGGAGGTTGATGGCCTGCAGACCCCTGAAACGAATGTTTCTCCGCATCAGCCCCTGCAGCTTGGCGAACGCGATCAGGCTGCCGCTGAAGGACACGGCGCCGATGAGTCCGCCGAGTACTGCAAGGATGCCGAACACGAGGCCGTGGTCTTCCCCGCCGAGAAGCTCGACGGCTGCGATCGCGGCCGCAGCACCACCGCCCATGCCGTTGTACAGGGCGATCATCTGCGGCATGTCGGTCATCGCCACTTTCTTGCCGCTGACCCAGGCGACGACACCCGCCAGGAAGATGGCGATCATCATGAGCACGTAGTTGCCCATGCCGGGATAGAGGAAGGTGACGATGGTTGCGACAACCATGCCGGCGCCGGCCCAGATGATGCCGCCGCGCGCCGTGACCGGCGAGCTCATTTTTTTGAGGCCGAATATAAAGAGTATGGCTGCGACGAAGTAGCTCGCCTCGATGACCGAGCGCATGGAGACGAACTCACTCATGAGTCTTTCTCCTTGCTGCTCTTGAACATCTCGAGCATGCGCTCGGTAACGACATAACCGCCCACGGCGTTACCCGCGCCCAGGAATACGCCGATGAATCCGACGACGAGCTCGAGCGTGGTATCGGCCCTGCCGAGCGCGACCATGGCACCGACGAGAACGATACCGTGAATGAAGTTCGAGCCGGACATGAGCGGCGTGTGCAGGATCGAGGGCACGCGACCGATGACTTCGTAACCGACGAAAGCCGCCAGCATGAATATATAAAGTGCGATGAACCCGTCGATGATCATGTCGACCCTCCTTCGATCGTCTGTCGCGTAGGCTCGTGCTTGATCTCGCCATCGCGGGTCAGGGCTGATTCGGCGAACACCTCGTCCTCCCAGTCGATCTTGAGTTCACCTTCCTCGCCGATCGCGGGCCTGATGAAATTAAAGAGGTTCCTTGCATACATGTCGCTTGCATGCCGGCCGAGCGCCGCCGGCAAATTGACCGGCCCTACGATTTTGACCTTGTTTACGACGACCGTTTCTCCAGCTTTGGTCAGCTCGCAGTTGCCGCCGGTCTCCGCAGCGAGGTCGACGATGACGGCGCCGGGCTTCATCGTCTCGACGGCGGTGGCGGAAATGATTCGCGGCGCCGCACGACCGGGAATGGCCGCGGTCGTGATCACGACATCGGCGGCCGCGATTTCCTTGTCGAGCGCCGCCTGTTGCTGCGCTTTCTCCTCGTCCGTCAGTTCCCGCGCATAGCCGCCCTCGCCTTCGGCAGCGACGCCGGTCTCCACGAACTTCGCACCGAGTGACTCGACCTGCTCCTTGGTCGCGCTGCGAACGTCGTAACCTTTAACGACCGCGCCGAGTCGCTTTGCCGTCGCAATGGCCTGCAGGCCGGCGACGCCCGCGCCGATAACCAGTACCTGCGCGGGCCTGATCGTGCCGGCGGCCGTGGTCAGCATCGGGAAAAACTTGTCCAGCGTGGTTGCCGCGATCAGCGTCGCCTGGTATCCGGCGACGGCAGCCTGTGACGACAACACGTCCATACTCTGCGCGCGCGATATACGCGGCACGAGTTCCATTGCGAATCCAGTGTGCTTTTTCTGCTGCAACGCTTTGACGAGATCCTTGTTGATGTGTCCGTACATCAGCCCGGCGACCACGGATTCGTCATTGAGATTCTTTACGGCATCCGGTGCGGCGGGCTGCACGGTGAACAGGAGATCACATTTCCTGAGTACGCCTGCGGCATCCGTGAACGCGACATCTGCGTAATCGTCGTCGGGAATCTGTGAGCCCTCGCCTGCGCCAGTTTCCATAAGCACGGACACACCGAGTTTGCGAAGCTTCCCGGTGATCTCGGGCGTCAGTGCGACCCGGGTTTCGCCTTCGAGTCTCTCCTTCAGCACGCCAACCGTCAGCGGCATCATTACTCTCCGTCGTCTTCTGGTCTGTACGGCCCCGCGTGCCCTGGCGGGGGGCGGGGTGACCCTCGATAGCGTGTGATTTCGGGGTCTGCGGGCGGGACTATACGTTACATTTTGCTCAGGTCAATCGCGAATCACCACAATGTGCCGGATTCCGGAATTCCGACTGTTTCATTGATTTTTTCGGGCCGATGGGCAAACTACGAGCTATAAGCGAGGAGACTCCGGCAAATGCTTTCTGGTGCCGCATCAGATATCTCGCAACAGGTCCTGAGGACCGACGTGGCGGGGATGCCGCTCGAGTGGATCGACTACCGTGAAGCGGTTCGTCTGTACCACACCGAGCAGGTCGCCTATGCCTGCGGTACCCGCCTGTATACGGTCTTCGGCGGTTACAGCGCGCTGTCCGGCTGCCGCAGCCGGATCGAGGTCAACTCGATCATCGCGACCGAGGGAACCAGCCAGGGTCTCGCATTCGTCCGCGATCGGTACGTACCACCCCTGAACAACAGGACGCTTTTCAAGCGTGATGCCAACCTGTGCCTCTATTGCGGGATGCGGTTTCCGACCAGGGACCTGACGCGCGATCACATTACGCCATTGTGGCGCGGCGGCGGTGACACCTGGAACAACGTTGCAACCGCCTGCCGGCGCTGCAATAACCACAAAGGCGGCCGTACGCCGGAGCAGGCGGGCATACAATTGATTGCGGTGCCATTCACACCGACTTATGCCGAATACATTTATCTGAAGGGCCGGCGCGTACTTGCAGACCAGATGCAATACCTGCTTGCGCATATCCCACGCACCAGCCCCTTGCACGCCAGGCTCTCGGATCACCTCTCAGAGGGTGTAGATATTTTCGACGAGTCACTGTTGAAATAAGAAATTAAGGCGAGATGCAATATCTCATCGACGCCAGTGTCTATGTATTCCGGGCGCACTATTCGCTGCCCGATGACATGGTTGACGACAACGGCAATCCCGTCAACGCCTTCTACGGCTACTGCCGTTTCCTCGGCGATTTCATGGAGCAGGTCAAGCCCGAACGCGTAGCGGTCTTGTTCGACGAAAGCCTGACGACCTCGTTTCGCACCGAGATCTATCCCGAGTACAAGGCGAACCGGGAACCGGCGCCACCGGAACTGAAACGCCAGTTCGAGCAGTGCCGCCGGTTCACGACAGCGCTCGGCCTGATGTCATCCGCGCACCCGAACTACGAAGCCGACGATCTCATCGGCACGCTCGTCGTGGAGGGCCGTAAGAAAGGCCGGCCGTCGACGATCGTGACCCGCGACAAGGACCTCGCACAATTGCTGTCGAAGGACGACGTCTTTTGGGACTTCGCAGGCAAAGGCAAACTCAAATACGAACAGATACCCGCTAGCTTCGGCGTATGGCCCGAACAGATTGCCGACTTCCTCGCGCTCGCGGGAGACAGCGTCGACAACATCAAGGGCGTCCCCGGTGTCGGCAAGAAAACGGCGGAAGCCTTGCTCGCGCATTTCGGTTCGCTCGATGACATCTTCGCAAACCTACACGCCGTGCACCAAGTCAAGGTGCGCGGCGCGAAGACGCTCGCTGACAAGCTCGAGGCGCACAGGGAAGACGCGATGCTGGCGCGGCGACTGACCGGCATCGCATGCGACGCGCCGTGCGAGAGGCCCGTCACCGGGCTGCGTCCACAGGCACCCGATCTGGAGGCGATCAACGCACTCTATGACGAAGCGGGGATCGGAGAATCATTGCGCCGGCAGGCAGAGAGGGTGTCCGCTCTTTTCTAAAGGCATTGGAGAAAAACCGAATGCCCGAATGGCAGGCCCTGTTTTCGGCACTTCGTGAGCACGACATCAAGGTGTCGGATAAGGACATGCCGCGCCCCGTGCACGGCGGCGACATCAGTGCGGCCTGGCAGGTCAAGGCCGCGGACCAGCCGGTGTTCCTGAAGACGGGTCCGTCGAGCGCTTACGACATGTTTCTTGCTGAAGCCGAAGGATTGAAGGAGCTCGCCCTCGCCGACGCGGTGCGCGTGCCCATGGTCCTGGGCTGCGTCCGCTCGAACAGCGAATGCATGCTCGCGCTCGAATGGATCGATTTTGACCTGCCGGGTAAAGACACGGCGGCGAAACTGGGCGAGCAACTCACGAAACAGCATCGACTCACCAGGGAACAATTCGGTTGGCACCGTGACAACACGATCGGTGCGACGCCGCAATTAAATCCCTGGCGCGACGACTGGATCGAGTTCTTCCGCGACCAGCGCCTCGGTTTCCAGTTGCAACTCGCGGCGGAAAAAGGCCACACCGGCGAATTACAGCAGGAAGGCGACCGGCTCCTCTCCAACATCGGGCAATACTTCAATGACTACTGGCCGGAAGCCTCATTACTCCATGGTGATCTGTGGGGCGGCAACTGGGCATCGGCCAAAGGGCAGCCCGTCATCTTCGATCCCGCCGTCTATTACGGCGACCGCGAATCCGATCTCGCGATGACGATGCTGTTCGGCGGATTCCCCACTGACTTTTATCGAGCCTACGAAAGCAGCTGGCCGCTGGCACCCGGGAGCGAACAGAGAATGGAGCTTTACAAGCTCTATCACGTATTGAACCACCTGAACCTGTTCGGCCGGTCGTATTATGGGCGAGCGCTCACCTTGATCAGATCATTGTCCTGAGCGAGAAACTCAACAGAAATGCATAAGCAGCAGCATATAATCGCGTAATGCTGCATTTTTGCGTCCTAATTGATCGTTAGTCACCAGGAGGATCAATTTGGTCATTGACCTTTTTGCTACTTTTTGTTCCGGAACATTCTTCGGTGCCGCCGTTTACATCTCGGTTGCGCAACATCCTGCCATGTTAGAAGCGGGAACCGGCGTTGGTGGACGCTTCTTTCCACCGATGTATCGTCGAGCTGCGCCAATGCAAGTTTTGCTGGCGATAATCGGCACACTCACCGGTGTCCTGGCTTGGGTGCTCGGAGGATCCTTCCTTTCGTTGGTCGGCGCGATTTTCCTGGGATCGGTTATTCCCGTTACGTTACTCATTGTCAAGCCAATTAACGATGTCCTTTTGGATCCGAATCACGATCCGAACGCGTCAGATACAGAGGGTTTACTGCAAAGGTGGGGCTCCAGGCATTGGCTACGGAGTGTGGTTAGTGGCATTTCGTTTATTTTCTTTCTTATCGCGCATGGTACTGCCTGACAAGTCGCTATTCATGCGCAGTCTTGATCATAAAGACGGGCGGACGTCGAGATGATCCTGACCCGTCCGGGATACTTCAATTAATGCCGCAACTCCCAAAGCGTTTATCTCAACAACGTGCTGAGCTTCCCGTGTTTCAGCAACTGCTATGCAAGCTTGATTTTGTGAGCACGCATAATCGAGCGGCGCCGTTATGATTCAGATCCATCTCTCACGATGCCGGTCCACGGCCTCGGGGAAGTCGTGACTTTGCCTGCCTGGATTCGCGAATATGACTGCAACTGCTTGCGCTGACAATTCCCGGCCGTCTTGGATCATACTTGATTCTTTTGCGAAATCGCATTTCCGGCTGCGAGGCAGCAAGTGAGATCATGGCGCTGGTACTGCTCGTGGCAATCGCAATCGAGCCAGCACACAGGTATTGTGAATAGTGTCGCCGGTAAACAATGACATGACCAGGTTCGGATTTCATGCAGTCGCCGTTTTGTATACGGGAGGATCCATTGCCCAGCTGCTGAAGCTCATTTATAAATTTCCCTGGCAGGAAATGCCTTTCCTGATCGACTGGGCGATCGTTATTCTGGGGACGGTTGGCGTGTACACGCTCGTTGTTCACACGCGGCTGATCGACTACCGGAGCTGGTGGGAGAAGCCAGTGCACTTTCTGATCATCATACATCTCGGTGCCTCGGTCGTTCTGCATGCGTGGACCATTTACGTGCAAAACCACGATCTCTACGCAGCGTTTCCGTTGGCATACAGCTATTTTGCGTTGGCGTATTTCCTGATCTTTGCGTGGCGCTCGTGGACGATTAAGCTTGTCAATCCGCCTGTTGCAGATGATTCCGGGACATGAGCCGGTAGGAATCGTCGAGTGGAACCCGAAACGACGGTTGCCTTCATTGCGCTCGGCTGGCTGATCACTGCGGCGCTTCTCATGTTGCGCTCGGTCCGGCGGGGTCGCGCGCTGGCGGATGCGCTCGCTGAGCGAAATCCGGATACATACGAAGCGCTTGGCCGGCCGCAGCCCGATTATTTCCAGAGTGCCCGCGGTATGCGATTCGCCCGGTTCATCATGCAGCGGGAATACGAAAAACTCGACGACGCCGTGCTTCGCACGCGGTTCGAGGAATACCGGGGTGCGGAGATGCGTCTGCTTGTCATTCTGCTGGTCACGTTGATCATCGTGTTCTTGCTGATGGTCGCTGTGCGCTTTTCGACCTGAGTACAAAAAACGGCAAGCGAATGATGGAATACCGCTGTTTATCGCGGGCTACAATCAGCGGCGATTATTCTTCTTCGCCAAGTTCCACTTCCACGACTTCCTGCTCTACCTCTTCGCCCTCGGCCACGATGATCAGCTCGCCGAGAAAGTCTTCGTCGAACAGGAACAGCGTCGTTCCTTCGGGGGCTTTCAAAGACATGAAGGCACCCTCGTAGCCCGGGAATTCCTTGAACTTGAAGCCGTGCTGGGCGATCGATGTCCAGACGCGATCCTTGTCGTTACAGCGGAAACACAGGGAAGGGCCGTTCAACGCGATGCTCTCGCTCAGGCCCAGCGACAGCCCGGCGGCATTGAATCGCATGTGAGTTGTCGGCTCTTCGCGGAATCTCAGCAATTCTGGCGCGAGGGGTGCCCAGAACTGGGCGGCATTCATCGCATCGCGGACCGGCAGGCTGATCTCGAACCAGTTACCGCAGATGGAATCGTCCTGGTATTCGTCAGCGGGCGAAAAGGTCCTGGCCTCGATCATAATGATGAGGTTCTTGTCACGATCCTGAAAACCGCACTCGTTGAACACATCGGCGTCGACTTTCAGGAAACGAAAGTCGAAGCCGTGGTCAGTCATCGAACGCGCCTGGCGTGCCAGGTCATGGTGCACGAAGGTCAGCGCGGTGCGATCGAATTTGCCGTCGTGCAGCCCGATATTCAATACGCCGTCGCTGACGACGGCGTATTTGTGCTTCCAGACCTCGCCGACCTGCAATTCCTGGAAACCGAGCAGTTTGTAGAATCCCAATGATTCGATGATGTCCGGCGTCCGGATGCTGAATTCGAGGAAACGGCCGAGCGGTTGATTATTGTTGTCCATCGACATTTACCGCTCTGCGCCCATGGCCCGGGCGCGCTGTAGGCTCTTCTCCAGCCGGCGAGCGACTTCGGAGTGGCTCCAGTCCGGGGAGGCCTCGGGCCACCCGGCAACGTTTTTTTCGATGGTGCGACTTAAGAATGCGATGTGGTCATCACGGGCATTGAGTGCCGGGATGTAACGCAATTCCCCGCCACCCGCTGCGGTGAAGGATTTGGCGCCCCTTATTTCGATTTCCTCGAGCGTCTCGAGGCAGTCGGCGGCGAAGCCCGGGCAGATGACATCGATCTTGCCGAGTTTCTCGCGAGCCCAGGCGTCAATCGTTTCGTCGGTGTAGGGGCGAAGCCACTCTTCGCGGCCGACGCGAGACTGAAAACTGACCTGCCACTCGCTGTCGTCGAGCTCCAGTTCGGCCGCGACGAGGCGCGCGGTCTTGTGGCACTGGCAGTGATACGGGTCGCCATCCAGCAGCATACGTTTCGGCAGCCCATGGAAGGACATGAGCAGGCGCTCGCCGCGCCCCTGAATGTCCCAGAAATCGCGGATGCTGGCGACGAGTGCGGAAATGTAACCGTTGGCATCATGATAGTGATTGATGAATCGCAGCTCCGGTATCCAGCGGCGTTTCGACAATCGCGAGGTAACGGCTTCGAATACGGTGCCGGTGGTCGTACCCGAGTATTGCGGGTAGAGCGGCAACACCACGATGCGCGTCACATACTGGTCGAACATTCTTCTTAGCGCCGACTCGATCGATGGATTGCCGTAAGACATGCCGAGTTCTACGTTGACGGCGCCCGAGAGCCTTGCCGACAGTTTCTCCTGCATGGCGGTCGCTATGTCGTTCGAATGCAGGAACAGGGGCGAACCCTGCTCTGTCCAGATTTCGCGGTATGCTGCGGCCGTTGCCGCGGGGCGGGTACGCAGGATGAAACCGTGCAACACGGGGAGCCAGAGCCAGCGCGGGAGCTCGACGACGCGCGGGTCCGACAGGAATTGCCGCAGATAACGGCGCACTGCCGCCGCTGTCGGCAGGTCGGGTGTGCCGAGATTGACGAGAAGCACGCCCAGGGACTCGGGCAATCCGTGCTCGTAGGGTGGCAATGAATCAAATGCTGGCATAGTCGGTCGGCACGGACAGCCTCGCTGCGTAAGTGCCTGACGTACAATACTAAATCGGCAGGATCGGCGCCACTGATGTCGCCGACTGGCCGTTCCCGGGAGGAGAACGATCGTGACCCAAGCAGCAAATACGAAAGAAGCGAACGCATTGCCGGATCGCTGGACTCTGACTCGTGACATCCTCGTCCTGCAACTCAAGCTGATCGTCGACGGCTTGCGAGACTTCATTCTCGTACCGATATCCCTGACCCTCGGAACGCTCAGCCTGCTCAAGGGCGGTGATGCAAAGGACAGCGACTTCTATCGACTGTTACGCCTGGGCCGCAGGAGTGAACGCTGGATCAATCTCTTCGGTGCCATTGACCGCGTTTACGGCCCGGTCATCGCGAACGACCGTTTTCCCGCGGAGGACATCGACGAAATAGTTAATCGCGTGGAGTCGTTTGTGATCGAGGAATACCGCAATGGCGGCGTGACACGGCAGGCCAAGGACCGGCTCGATCGCGCACTCGATTCTTTACATAAGCTCGCGTCGCGGAGCAACACATCTGATACCGACGGCGCCTGATTGTCGCCGTTTTCGCACATTGTGCCCGCAAAGTAACCGCATCTAGAATTTCACTTGCCGGCAAAGGGACTTGCCGGTATCGAGAACAAATCTGAGAGCAATAAGAAATGAACGTGGGAAAGACATTTAAGATCAGTACGGCGCCGGCCGTTGCCGGTTTGTGCCTCACGCTTTCCGGGTGTGGTGGCGGCGGAGGTGGACCGGTAAGCGAGGCCGTACCGCCCGGAGTACCCACCGGGATCATTAGCATTTCACTGACCGACGCACCGTTCGATGACGTCACCGTCGTCAACGTGCAATTTACCGGTGTCACGCTGAAGTCCGCATCAGAAGACGATATTCACATCGACTTCGATCCGCCGAAAGATTTCGACCTGCTCACATTGAGCGGCGGCGCCACGGCAGAACTCTTGCCGGAAACGCCGGTTCCCGCCGGCCATTACAACTGGCTGCGACTCGCGGTCAACGCCGAATTCGATAACGTATTCGATTCTTATGCCATGACGTCGACCGGGCAGGTGGAGCTGCGGGTGCCGAGCGGCAGCCAGAGCGGACTAAAGCTCGTCAGCGGGTTTACCGTAAGCCAGAACCAAAGGACCGACCTCGTCATCGATTGGGATCTCAGGAAAGCATTGTCGGCGCCGAAAGGCCAGCCAGGTCTTCACCTCCGGCCAGCGTTGCGCGTAACGAACATGGTCGCTCACGGCACACTGCGTGGTACCGTTTCCGAAGCGCTCGTGACCGATCCGGATTGCACGAATGATCTCGCCGCGCAGACGGGAAGCGCCGTATACGTTTACACGGGTATGACGGACTCGCCGGGCGACATTAACGACGCAACGAGCGATCCACTCGTGACCGCCGCCGTAACGCAGGACGAAGCGGGGGTGTATCGCTACGAAGTCAATTTCCTGTCGCTCGGCGACTACTCTGCAGCATTTACCTGCCAGGCGAGCGATGACGGCGCCGACACGGACGACGAGATTGCGTTCTCGGTACCGCAGTCGTTCCTCATTGAAGACGGCGTTACCACCGAGGTTAACTTCTAACGCGCCGAGTCGGGATGCGGTTGTTTCTGCACGTCACGCCCGCTCAGCAGGTCTTCGATGCTCGGCGGCGGATGATCGGGGCCTATCCGTCCATCCTTCAAACGCGCGACGTAGTCCTTGTAGGCACGCATCGCCTGATAACCGAAGATCCAGACGATGGGCAGGTTGGCATAGACCACGACACCGAGCCCGATGCCGGTCATGTTGTCGAGGTCGGCGCTCGTCTTGATGTGTCCCAGCGTCGCGACGAAGGTCGCGGTGCAGTACACGATGCGAAATGGCAGCGTGGCTCTGTCACCGAACATGTAGACGATACCCTGCTCGCCGTAATAACCCCAGGCGATGATGGTCGATATTGCGAAGAGCCAGGACGCTACCGTGATCAGCCACTTGCCGAGCCCGGGCGTCACGGAATCGAAAGCCTTCGCGGTCAGCGTCGCACCGACGTGATCCTCATAAAACCCGGCGCCGGAAACTCGAGGCATGACATCGCCAGGGAATTCCTGCCAGGCAGCAACGAATCCACGGTCGCGGACGGTCACCGATCCGCTCAGCCGGTGAGAGTTTTGTCCGGTGGCCCGATTCTCGCCGGCCTCGACGATCATCAGAAGCGCCTGCCCGGCCTGCCACGCGCCCGGCGGAAGCGGCAGGTCCGGATAGGACCAGCCAGTTGCCGTCCGCGTCGGCACCGGGATCTCATCGAACATGATGTCAGGCGCACGGTTCCAGATGCCGGTCGACAGGATGATGAGCGCGGTAAACGTGCACACGACGATCGTATCGATGAACGGTTCGAGGCCGCCAACCAGGCCTTCGCGAACCGGCTCGTCGGTCTTTGCGGCGGCATGCGCGATCGGTGACGATCCCTGCCCAGCCTCGTTCGAGAATATGGCGCGTTTCATGCCGAAGAGGAACGCGGAACCCACGGTGCCGCCGATAAATGCGCCGCTCGCTTCGGACTGTGTGAACGCCGAGCTAATAATGAGTGCCAGCATGTCCGGGATCTCAGTGAAATTCGTGATCAGCACCCAGAAGCCGGCGACGACGTAGAGAAAGACCATGAAGGGAACCAGGGTCGCCGTCACTTTGCCGATGCGCCTGATGCCACCGATCAGCACCGAGGCGACGGCCGCGGTGAGAACAACACCGGCGATCCAGCCGGGCACGCCGAAATAGCTGCTCGTGACGTCGGCGACGTTCCACGCCTGGAACATGTTACCGCCGGTCATTGACGACATCATGATGCAAAACGAGAACAGGAACGCGAGCGTCGTGCCGAGCCACGCAAGTTTCGGATTGATGCGTTTCAGCGCCTTGTCTGCCACCCACATCGGTCCGCCATGCGGATTGTCGGGATCGTCCGTGTTCCGGTACAGCATCGACAGCGTAACCTCGGTCAGCTTGATGGCCATGCCGAGGAAACCGACTATCCACATCCAGAAGATCGCACCCGGCCCGCCGAGCACGATGGCGAGCGCGACACCGCCAATGTTGCCGAGACCTAATGTTCCCGATAACGCCGCAGACAAGGCCTGGAAGTGGTTGATGGCACCCGGATCGTTTGGATCGTCGAATTCGCCGCGTAGGACGCGCGAGCCATGCGTCAGGGCCCGGTACTGGCAAAAGCCGCTCCACACGGTGAACACGACGCCGGTGCCCGCGATGATGAGTATCCACGTCTCGTTCCAGAGAACGGCATTGATCGTTGCCAGGGCCTGGCTTAATTCCATCGTGCTCCCCCAAGCCGAAAAGTATTCAGAGGAGCGGCTTATCTGTACACGGATGTACTTATGTCGCGGAGCACATGGATGTGCGAGAGCGACGAGCCGCGATTCCCTTTCTTATGCGGCATCCATGATAGCAGTAACGCCCATCCCGCCGGCGGTACAGACGGAAACCAGACCGCGCCCCGAGCCCTTCTGGTGCAGCAGCTTGGCCATGGTCGCAATGACCCTGGCACCGGTCGCCGCGAACGGGTGACCGATCGCGATGCTGCCACCCTTGACGTTGAGCTTCGACAGCTCGATCGGACCCAATGGCTGGTTGCGACCGAGCCGGTCGCGGCAGAACTTCTCCGACTGCCAGGCCATCAATGTCGCGACCACCTGTGCCGCAAATGCCTCGTGAATCTCGTAGTAGTCGAAGTCCTGCAGACTCAGGTTGGCGACCTTGAGCATGTCCGAAACGGCATAGACTGGCGCCATCAGCAGGCCGTCCCTGTTGATGAAATCCACGGCGGCGACCTTGCAGAACGTGAGGTACGCGATGATGGGTAAGTTCTTTTGTTTTGCCCAGGATTCCGACGCGAGCAGCACTGCGGCCGCCCCGTCGGTCAGCGGCGTGCTGTTGCCGGCCGTGATGGTACCGGCCGCGCTCTTGTCGAAAACCGGATCCAGTTTCTGCAGCTTGTCGAAGGTCGTGTCGCGGCGGATATTGTTGTCTTCTTCGGCGTCATGAAACGGTATGACGAGATCCTCGTAGAACCCCGCGTCATACGCCGCGGCCGCTTTGATATGACTCGCGAGCGCGAGCTGGTCCTGGTGTTCCCGGGACACCCTGAACTGTTTCGCCGTGACTTCCATGCTCTCGCCCATCGACAGACCGGTCCTCGGTTCGTTAACACCCGGAAACTGCGGTACCAGGTGTTTCGGTCTCAGGCGCAACCACGGAAGCGCTCGTTGCGCGAGGGATCTTCCGCGATAACTCGCGAGCAATACGGAACGAAATGCTTCGGAATAGACGACCGGCACGTCGCTCAGGGTATCCACGCCGCCGGCAATACCGGCCTCGATCTGGCCAAGCGCAATCTTGTTTGCGATGTTTACGAACGCCTCGATACTGGTGCCGCATGCACGTTGCATGTCGACACCGGGCGTGCGCAGCGAAAGACCCGAGCCGATAACCGATTCCCTGGCCAGGTTCCAGTCGGTCGAATGCTTGACGACGGCACCCAGTGCAACGTCGCCTAATGTCTGTCCCTTGAGATCGTATTTCTGCACCAGGCCAGCGAGCGTTGCCGTCATCATTTCCTGGTTGGATACATCCGTGTAGATCGAATGCGAACGGCAAAACGGAATCCTGAGTCCCCCGATGATTGCCACTCGCCTCGCTCGCCCGTCATGCAGCATAAGGCCTCCGCGAATCTGAAAAGGAGCGATGTTTGCCGCAACTGTACACTATTGCCGAATGCTATCGTAGGCCGCGTGATACAGTCGCGAAGCCGCCGTGAAACAAGTATCCATGTCAGGTTTCTCTCGCACCAACAGCTGGCTACATGAAGTTCGGACGCTGGTTCGTCTCGCCAGTCCGTTGATCGTCAACAATCTGTCCATTGCCGGCATGAACTTCGCCGATGCGGTGATGGCCGGCCGCCTCGGTGCGGAGGCACTCGCCGCGGTGGCCGTGGGCGCGAGCGTGTGGTTCCTGGGCTTTACCGTATGTCTCGGACTCATGATGGCGATTTCGCCGATTGCTGCGAGGCACTACGGCGCCGGAGAGTTGGCGAAGATCGGACAGTATACGAGGCAGGGGCTTTGGCTCGCGGTGGCGCTCGGCGTGACGTTGATTTCGCTCGCCTATCTTTTGGCCGAGCCCGTATTGACTTTCATCGGTATCGATGCGGAGTTCCGACAACTGACGATCGGCTACGTCAACGCGATCATTTTCGGCGCTCCGGCGATTTGCGGCTTCCTTGCGTTCCGCTTTACGACCGAAGGCATCGGCGTTATGCGGCCGATCATGTACACGTCCCTGTTCGGTCTCGTCTGCAATGTGTTTCTCAACTACGTGCTGATGTACGGGCACTTCGGTGTGCCCGCATTCGGTGCCGTTGGCTGCGGCATGGCGAGCGCCATTACGATGTGGCTGATCATGTTCATGCTCGGATCCATCCTGTATTTTCATCCGGTTTACGGGCCATTGCGGATATTCGAGCGAATGGACCCGCTGCGAATGCCGATACTCGAGGAAATCGTAAGACTCGGCATGCCGATCGGCATCACGATCACGGCCGAGGCCGGCCTCTTTTCAGTGGTGTCGATTCTGGTCGGAACGCGCGGCGCCAACATCACGGCGGCGCATCAGATCGCGATCAATTTCGCATCGACGATGTTCATGATTCCGCTCGCGTTCAGTTCTGCGATTACCGTGCGAATCGGGCACGCGCTCGGCGCCGGGTATCCCGCCGCGGCCAGATTCGCCGGATTGACTGGCGTGTCGATGTGCGTCCTTTTCATGTCGTGTTCCGCGGCATTCCTGTTGCTGTTTCGGGATGCCGTGGTCAGCCTGTATACGAACGACACTTCGGTGCAGGCGATAGCCATCGGTCTGCTGCTGATGGCGGCGCTATTCCAGATCGCCGATGGCGTTCAGATCGGCGCGGCGGGTGCCTTGCGAGGCTACAAAGACACGAAGATGCCGATGGCGATCAACATGGTTGCGTACTGGTTGTTGGGCTTTCCTCTCGCGTACCTGGCGGCAATCACCTATCGCGCCCCGCCATCGTACATATGGGCAGGATTCGTGCTCGGCCTGTCGGCGGCGGCGATCATGCTGACGCTGCGACTGCTTAGAATTTCCAAAGACGAGATCATCGCGGCGTCGTCGGCAGCACTGCGTGACTAATCGCGGCTACAGCCGCGATCAGCCGCGAATGAATCAGGAATCGCCCTGGCCAAAGCTTGGCGCGTCACCTGCCAGGTATTCTTCCTCCTCGGGCGTGTTCTCACGACCGAGCATCCGGTTGCGGTGCGGGAATCGTCCGAATTTCTCGATGATATCCGCGTGTAATTCGGCGAACTGGGCCGCGGTCTCGAACGTCTCCTTGTAGGTCGCCGACACCGTCCTGGCGAGATGCCGGTAAATTTCACACGACTTCTTTTGGACCTTCAGGGATTCGGAGTGTTGGAGGGGCATATAAAAGAATAGTTTTTCTACCGGCGATAATTCCTGGTCCATCTTCGCGGTCGCCCCTTGGATCGTGAGCTTCAAAGCGGACTTGTCCTTTTCGAAAGCCTCGGGCTTGCCGCGGTAAATATTGCGCCGGAACTGGTCCAGGAGCAGGATCAGCGCAAGCCGGCCCCTCGGGTCACGCGCCCAGTGTTTGAGTTCGCCGTCGGACGCGCGCTCGACATCGTCTGCAAATTCTCTTTTGATTTCCGCGTCGAATTCCGGGTCGTCGCCGAACCACACATCCAGCCGTGCGTCGATCTGCGGCGCGCTCAGCTCCTTTTCCTTGAACCAGAACGTCAGGATTGCGTCGATCCGGATCAGATCTTCGTCCGTGATCGTCGCGTCATGAGAATCGCGCAGAAGTTTTACCGTCATGATTAAATCCCGTGAATTCCCTCATCTCGCATGGGTCGAGCCGATATGCGAACCACGTCACAGAAAATTCGCCACCCGACCGCACATAGTGTCTTTTACCACCGGACTCTAGCAAAAGCTGTGCGCTGGAACCCGAATTACAATGTACTCAGGCACTTGATCGATTGTTCCGACAGGTCACGACGATGCGGAGACTTATAGCTGGCCTGATTTGCGCATTCCTCGCGGGATGCGGTGCACCCGAAGGAAGCCCCGAAGAGGCGATTCGGGCGTGGGTGGAAGCGGCTGAGGCGTACGCTGAGGAAAAGGACCGACAGGGCATTCTCGGCATGATCGACGAGAACTACGCGGATGCGCGTGGCAACGATCATACACAAATCGGCAATATGCTTCGTTTCTATTTTCTGCGCCAGAAATCCGTCGGCTTTGTGACGAATATCAACGATATAAGGATCATGGGAGGTTCGGCCGCGACGGTCAATGTTACGGTGGTGATGGCGGGTACCAATGCCGATGCGCTGGGGGTACGCGCCGATGCCTATAACTTCGAGCTTGAACTCGAGAACACGGATGACGAATGGAAGCTGATCGGCGCGCGTTGGGGCGAAGTAGGGAGAGAGATGCGCTGATCGGCCTCAAGGGAGGCGGCGGTGACACGATTGGATTCATTACGCAACGGCTGTTTGCTGGCGGCGGCGTTTTGCCTGGCGTCATGCGCCGGCACGGGGACCATCATCGACCCACCCCGGGTCGAGCTGACCGGTGTCGAACTGACCTCGGCCAGTTTGCGGCGCCAGACATTCATCCTGAGTTTTGACATCGACAACGCGAACCCCTTTCCGCTGCCCGTCAAGACGTTCGACTACGAAGTGATCTTCGATGATGAAAAATTCGCCGAGGGTCGGACGCAAGGCAGTTTCACCGTGCCGGCAAACGGCATGGACTCGTTTGCGGTCAGCGTGGAACTCGATTTCCTGAGCTCCGCGACACATTTCAAATCACTGATGAGCGGCGGACTTCGGGACAACATAGACTACGAGCTGCGGGGCCGGCTTGCGGTCGATATTCCGTTCGTTAAACCGATGACGTTCTCGAATGCCGGGGTCGTCAACATACGACAAACGGCATCCGATCAGTTCGATTGACGCACTACTCGTTTCACCGGAAACTTTATCGCCCCCGAAATACACGCAGCGACGCGCCAATCCTCGGTGCCGGTGCATGCGAATCCCTCGTAATAACAGTCATTTTCCTGCGCCGACTGGAAGATCCAGCGATTCGTGCCATATACTCATCCGTTCGGGTTGTTCCATTGAATTGTCAATAAGTCGTTCATCGCCGCATTGCACTCTTTTGGTGCAGGACGCAACCACCAGCAACGAATTCGCGTAATTTGAGGGCGGCCCGACGGGTCGCTTGGTAGCACCCGCACGTCTGTGGGACGTAATTCAGTCGACTTAAACGGGGACGCGCATTACATGCTCGTCCGGGGGCATCCATGGGCAAACGGGCAATAACCGGTTTGTACGACGCGTCATTCGAGCATGACAGCTGCGGCTTCGGCCTCATCGCGAACCTCGATGACGTTGCGAGTCGTTGGGTGCTCGAAACGGCGATTTCATCGCTCGCGCGGTTGACGCACCGCGGCGCGGTAGCGGCGGACGGCAAGACCGGCGACGGTTGCGGCCTGCTGATCAAGTTCCCGGAAAGATTCTTGCGTGCGGTCGGCAGCGAACGCGGCATGAAGCTCGGTGACCGCTTCGCCGCGGGCACGGTCTTCCTCTCCCGTGACAGGAAGCTGGCCAATGCCGTCAGGCGCGAGATCGACGCAGCGGTCAGCGCAGCAGGCCTGGAGGTTGCCGGATGGCGCGAGGTGCCTGTCAGTCCCGAAGCCTGCGGCGAGCTTGCGCTCGAAACCCTTCCCCGAATCGAGCAGGTATTCGTCAACGCGACACCGGGCATGCCGCGCGGTGCTTTCAACAGGTCGCTGTTCCTTGCGCGCCGCCGCGCCGAGAACCGCTTCGGGTCGATCGACCCGACGGCGTATGTTGCGAGCCTCTCTTCGGCGACGATCAGCTACAAGGGCATGATGATGCCCGAGATCCTGCCGGAGTTTTACGCTGACCTGAAAGACCCGCGGCTCGAGACTTCCGTTTGCGTTTTCCATCAGCGTTTTTCGACGAATACGATGCCGGAGTGGCGCCTGGCACAGCCGTTTCGCTTCCTCGCGCACAACGGCGAAATCAACACGATCCAGGGTAACCGTAACTGGGCGTTGGCCCGGGCGCAGAATTTTCGTTCGGAGAAACTGCCGAACATCGAGGACCTCGATCCGATCATTTCACTGACCGGCTCGGATTCACAAAGCCTCGACAACATGCTCGAGGTCATGCGTGCGGCAGGCATGAACGTCGTGCAGGCGATACGCCTGCTGATCCCGCCGGCATGGCAAGGCCGCGACGCGCTCGACCCCGATGTACGCGCATTCTTCGAATTCTATGATTGCCAGCTGGAACCCTGGGACGGACCGGCAGGGATCGTGCTGACCGACGGCCGTTACGCCGTCTGCTGCCTGGATCGCAACGGCCTCCGCCCTGCACGCTACGTCATCACCGCCGACAGGCATATCACGATTGCATCGGAAGTCGGCGTCCACGATTACGACGACAAGAATGTCGTCGAAAAGGGACGACTGGGTCCGGGAGAGATGCTCGCCGTCGATCTCGAGAACGGTGTGCTGCTCGACACGGAAGAAATCCACGCGCAGCTGAAGGCCCGCCATCCCTACAAGAAGTGGCTGAAGCAGGGCGTGCGTTATTTCGATTCGGAACTCGTCGACCGGCATATGGCGGCGGAACCGTTCACCGAGGATACGCTCGCGACGTATCAGAAAATGTTCAACCTCTCGCGGGAGGAGCTGAGTGATGTCATCACCGTGCTGGCCAGGGCCGAACAGGAAGCCGTCGGTTCCATGGGTGACGACACGCCGATGTCGGTGTTGTCACGGCAAGTGAGGTCGCCGTTCGACAATTTCCGCCAGCAGTTTGCCCAGGTGACAAATCCGCCGATCGACTCGCTTCGCGAACGCAACGTGATGTCGCTGCAGACGAACATCGGGCGTGAAACCAGCCTCTTTGACATCGGGCCGCAACACGCCAATCACGTCATCATGAACTCGCCGGTGCTGTCGCAACGCAAACTGCGCCAGCTCTTGGGCCACACCATGTTCGCCGACAGTCATGTCTTTATCGACCTCAATGTACCCAAGGACCTGTCACTGCCGGCGGCGCTGGACCAGATTTGTGCACAGGCGGACCAGGCAGTCGCCGACGACAAGCTGATATTGCTGCTTTCCGATCGTTACCTGAAACCGGGCCTCCTGCCGGTGCACGCGCTATTGGCGACAGGCGCCGTGCATCATCACCTCGTCGCACAGGGCAAGCGATGCGCGGTCAACATCATCGTCGAAACCGGGGTCGCCAGGGATCCGCATCATTTCGCCTGCCTGATCGGCTACGGTGCAACCGCGGTCTATCCTTACCTCGCCTATCAGTGCCTGCAGAACCTGGCGCGAAAAGGCAGCGTGGATGCTCGCCAGCAACTCGGCCGCAGCTACCGCCGTGGCATTCGAAAAGGACTCTTCAAGATCATGTCGAAGATGGGCATCTGCTCCGTCTCGAGCTACCGGGGTGCGCAGCTCTTCGAGATCGTCGGATTGCACGACGAGGTGGTCGATCGCTGCTTCAAGGGCACGGTGAGCCGCATCCAGGGCGCGCGCTTCGAAGACTTGCGCGATGACCAGTTGCAACTCGCCAGGGCAGCCTGGGAACCGCGGCAAACGGTGAGACAGGGCGGCCTGCTGAAATACATGCATGGCGGCGAGTACCACTGTTTCAATCCAGACGTCATCGCGACCTTGCAGGCGGCCGTGCGTTCGGGGGATTTCGATCGCTATCGGGAATACGCGAGACTGGTCAACGAGCGGCCGGTGGCGACGCTGCGCGACCTCATGCAATTGAAGCCCGCCGGTCCTCCCGTCCCGCTCGACGACGTCGAGCCGGTCGAGGACATACTGCCGAGATTCGAGTCCGCCGGCATGTCCCTGGGCGCGCTGTCGCCCGAGGCTCACGAGGCGCTGGCGATCGCGATGAATCGCATGGGCGGCCGCTCCAATTCGGGAGAAGGCGGCGAAGATCCGGCGCGATACGACTCGGAACGCAGATCCAAGATCAAACAGGTGGCATCCGGCCGCTTCGGCGTCAATGCGGAATATCTCGTCAACGCCGAGGTGCTGCAGATAAAGATCGCGCAGGGCTCGAAACCGGGCGAGGGCGGCCAGCTGCCGGGGCACAAGGTCAACGAGATGATCGCGCGGCTGAGATTCGCCAAGCCCGGCGTCGGGCTGATCTCGCCGCCGCCACATCACGATATCTATTCCATCGAAGATCTCGCGCAGCTCATCTTTGACCTGAAGCAGGTCAATCCTGAGGCACTGGTCTCCGTCAAGCTCGTCGCCGAACCGGGGGTCGGCACGATCGCGGCCGGCGTCGTCAAGGCCTATGCCGATCTCATTACGATCTCCGGATACGACGGCGGTACCGGCGCGAGTCCGTTGAGCTCGGTCAAATACGCGGGGAGTCCCTGGGAGCTCGGCCTGTCGGAGACGCATCAGGTGTTACGCGCGAACGGGCTCCGGCACAGGACTCGACTGCAAACGGATGGCGGGCTGAAGACCGGCCTCGACGTCGTGAAAGCCGCGGCCCTCGGCGCCGAGAGTTTCGGCTTCGGCACGGCGCCGATGGTCGCGCTCGGCTGCAAGTATCTGCGCGTATGTCATCTCAATAATTGTGCGACCGGGGTGGCGACGCAAAACAACGTGCTGAGGAGCGAGCACTTCATCGGCCTGCCGGAAATGGTGATCAATTTCTTCCACTTCATCGCCGAGGAAGTTCGCCAGCTCCTGGCGGAACTGGGCTTACGAAAACTCGAGGACCTCATTGGCCGCGTGGAGCTGATCGAACTGAAACCGGGCGAGACACGGCGGCAGCAGCGCCTGGATCTGACCGCTGTCATTTCCGATGCCGGCGTCGCGGATGACGTCGCACGGTTCTGCACCGAAAAAAGGAATATGCCATTCGACAAAGCCGAGCTTGCGAAGCAAATGCTTGCGCAGACATTACCCGCGATCGAGGGCAAGACCGGCGGCACGTTCGAGTTTCCAATCCGCAATCATCATCGAACCATCGGTGCCATGCTTGCAGGCGAAATTGCGCGGCGCTACGGCAACGAGGGCATGCATGACGCGCCCCTCGACATTCGATTACACGGCACCGCCGGTCAGAGTTTCGGCGCGTGGAACGTCGCGGGCCTGAATCTCGACCTGACGGGCGATGCCAATGACTATGTCGGCAAGGGCATGGGGGGCGGCCGCATCGTCATAAGGCCATCTCCGGACGCCGGATTCGCTGCCAGGGAGGCGACGATCATCGGCAACACCTGCCTGTACGGCGCGACCGGCGGGCAGCTATATGCTGCGGGACGGGCAGGCGAGCGCTTTGCCGTACGCAACTCCGGCGCCATTGCGGTCGTCGAGGGCGCCGGCGATCACTGTTGCGAATACATGACCGGCGGTGTCGTCGTGGTGCTGGGACGATGTGGGGTGAATTTCGGCGCCGGCATGACAGGCGGTTTCGCATACGTGCTCGACCTGGAACGAAATTTCGTCGACTTCTACAACCACGAGCTCATCGATATCCATCGCATTACGCCGGAGACCATGGAGGCGCACCTGCACCACCTGCGATCGCTGCTCGATGATCATGTCGTGCACACGGGCAGCGAATGGGGCACGGAATTGCTCGAAGACTACCGGACCTTCCTGCCGAAATTCTGGGTCGTCAAGCCGAAAGCGGCAGAACTCGGCTCGCTCATCGAATCGCTGCGGCAGGCGGCGTAAGAAGATGCCCAAGCATCCCCTGCAGTTTCTCGAAGTGCCGCGACGCGATCCGCAGAAGGACGCAGTCGAGGTTCGCCTGAAGACTTTCGACGAGATTTACGGCGCCTTCGACGGCGCCGACGCCGCAAGCCAGGCCGGGCGCTGTATCAGCTGCGGCAATCCGTACTGCGAATGGAAGTGCCCGGTACACAATTACATACCCGACTGGTTGCGGCTCATCGAGGAAGGAAAACTTTTCCAGGCGGCAGATCTGTCACACCAGACCAATTCGCTGCCGGAGATCTGCGGCCGCATCTGCCCGCAGGACAAGTTATGCGAAGGGGCGTGTACCCTGAACGACGGCCTGGGCGCCGTGAGCATCGGTGCGATCGAGCGCTACATCAGCGACGAGGCATTCAAACTGGGCTGGCGGCCCGACGTATCGGATGTTGTGGATACCGGTAAACGCGTCGCCGTGGTCGGCGCGGGACCGGCCGGACTGGCGGCGGCGGATGTGCTGGCTCGAAACGGCGTGCGCTCGGTCGTTTACGATGCGTATCCCGAAATCGGCGGACTGCTGACTTTCGGTATACCGGCGTTCAAGCTCGAAAAGCATGTCGTCAGGACGCGGCGCGAGATCCTCGAAGGCATGGGCATCACGTTTGTACTGGGGACGCGTATCGGCAGCGACAAGTCGTTCGACTCGCTGCTCGAGGAATTTGATGCGGTATTCCTCGGCACCGGTGCATACACCTCCGTAAGCGGCGGGTTTCCGGGCGAGCAACTGGAGGGTGTGTACCAGGCGCTGCCGTACCTGGTTGCCAACAATTACCGGCAACTGAACTTCGACGACCCGAAGTGGCAGTATGTCAATCTCGAAGGACGCCAGGTCGTCGTGCTCGGCGGCGGTGACACCGGCATGGACTGCAACCGGACGGCTGTCCGCCAGGGCGCCGCGAGCGTCAGCTGCGCCTACCGCCGCGACGAGGAAAACATGCCGGGCTCCAGACATGACGTCGCGAACAGCAAGGAAGAGGGCGTCATATTCCTGTGGAATCGACAGCCGCTGGAGATTGTCGGCGATGGAAAAGTGAGTGGCGTCAAACTCGTCGAAACGAAGCTCGGCGATCCCGATGCGGATGGTCGGCGGCTTCCCGAAGCCGTGCCCGGCACCGAGCACGTCATTCCCGCAGATGCCGTGATCATCGCGTTCGGATTCACACCGAGCCCGCCCGACTGGCTCGGGGGCGCCGGCATAACGACGTCGCAATCGGGCCGTGTGCGCGTCGATTCATTGGGTGACCACCCGTTCCAGACGACCAATCCGAAAGTCTTCGCCGGCGGCGACATGGTTCGGGGCTCCGACCTCGTGGTCACTGCGGTATTCGAAGGTCGCGAGGCCGCCAAGGGTATCTGTCGCTACCTCGGCGTCTAGCCATGCCCCGCTAAATCGGGGTCCGAGCCCTAGATTTCGCCCAGGAAGTCGCGTTTGCGCAGGGGCAGGCCGTTGTGCCGCATCAGGTTGTAGGCGGTCGCCAGGTGGAAATAGAAATTCGGCAGTACGAAGCCCAGCAGGTAGCTCTTGCCGGTGAACGGCACGGTGTGGCTTCCGAGCTTCAGTTCGAATTTCATATCCTCGCAACCTTCGTATTGCTCGGGCTTGAACTGTGCGATAAAGTGCTGCGCTTTACTGATCCGTGCATGCACGTCAGCAAACGTCTCCTCGTCGTCGGGCCATTTAGGCACCTCCGCGCCCGCCAGTCTCGCCGCACAGCTCTTCGCCATGTCGGTCACCACCTGTACCTGGAAGATGAAGTCGCGCATGTTCGGAAAGAGCCGCGCACGCAACAGCGCTGACGGATCGATGTCGTTTTCCTTCGCATAAGCCTCCGCCTTGGAAACGATGCCCTCCAGGTTGCCAAGCATGTGGCTCATCCGGGCGACGCTCTGATCGTAGATGCTGATGCTCATGTCAATTCCCCGGTCCATGTAATTACTTGTGGGCGATCGGTTTATCGGTAAACAGGAATTCTTTTAATTCCTTGTCGAAGGCCGGATCTTTCCGACGAATCCACTCGAGCACCATGGCGGCATGCTCTTTCTCCTCGTCGCGGTTGTGTGCGAGGATCGCCGCGAGCTCCGGATCCTTGGCGGCGTCAACGCGCTGGTTGTACCAGTCGACGGCTTCCAGCTCCTCCATGAGCGAGATGATGGCGCGATGCATATCTCGCGTTTCGTTCGATAATTCCTCGATCGGCTCGTGATAACCTTCATTTGCCATTCTGGGCTCCTTTTTTGTCTGGTAGCACGGAAGCGCGGAACGAAATCTTACCCTGTTTCTTTCGCGGCCTGTGGCAGTCGCCGGGACAGCCTGACCGTGAACTCGACGCCGCCTTCGACGTTGTCTGCGGAGATCGTGCCGCCGTGGCCTTCAGCGATCAGGCGCGCAATGTACAGCCCGAGTCCGAGGTGTCTTTTTCCGCCGCTCTCCCGGATGGACACCATCGAGTGAAAAAGTTGCGAGCGCATGTTCTCCGGCAAGGGCGGGCCCGGATTGGTTACGGAGATGACGACATGCTCGCTGTCGGCATCAACTGATACGCTAATGTGATCGCCTTCGGCGCTGAAATCGACCGCGTTATCGGCCAGTTTATCCAGCATCTGGATAAGCAGCTCGGGTGAGCCGAACAGAGAAGCGTCCTGTGCGCGCTTTTCCAGCGTGAATCGTCGCTCCGGCCAGGCATCGTTGTAGGCGGCGATCGTCGACTCCAGCACCTTGCCGAGCTCGAAGATTTCCGGTTCCGCATTCTCGATGAGCTGCTCGGTTCGACTCGCTTCGCTCATCGCATTCAGGATCGTTCTCAGGCGATCGACGCCTTCCTTTGCGCGCGCGGTGTAGACGGTGGCTTCCTTTGGCAGCGATTCATGTTCGAGGTTTTCGAGCGAGGACTGGACGATAGTCAGCGGCGTGCGGAGTTCGTGGGAAAGTTTGGAGGCGAGCGATTGCAGGTAATCGTTGTAATTCCCGAGTTGTAGCAGCACGTTCGAAAAGCTGCGCGACAGGTCGCCGATCTCGTCGCCGGCAAGCGCGCTCGGCAACGCAGTACGCACGTGCTTTTCGTCGAGTGCGCGTTCCGCCGCGCTGCTCAAATGCCGGATACGCGCGGACAGCCAGCTGGCATAGCCGAGCATCACGACGGCCACGCCGATCGTCGCGATCAGGGTCAGGGTAATCAGGCGGCTCATCGCCCGGTTCGTGAGACTCAAGATGGCATCGGTGCCCTGCTGCAGGATGATAACGCCCGTTTGCACTGTTCCGGAATAGATCGGCTGGGCGACGGATACGACCGCCCGGCCGGTGTCCGGACTGCGAAACCACCTCGTCGCGGGGCGGCCGGCCAGGGCTTCCCGGACGTAGTCCTGCTGTTCGCGTCCGCCG
>JBFHXJ010000013.1:0-53244 GCA_041598995.1 Woeseiaceae bacterium
AACAGCGGCACGACACAAGACGTCACCGTCAACTGGAACGGCCTTGCGCCGGATACCATTTATCTCGGCGGCATCTCGCACAATACGCCCGACGGACTGGTGTCATTGACCGTCATCAGCGTCGAGAATTAGGGAAAGACAACGGCGTCTCGTCGCCAAAGTACCATCGGCGCGCCGCTGCGCGGAAGGAGGCCGGCGGCTTACCCGCTTGTGTGGTCTTGCGGGAAATAACGGGGCTCGCGGCTTATACTCCTCACCTGACACTCTTTGATAAGAAGAACGAATGGCGCGATTTTGATACCGGATATTCTGCAGACAATCGCTGAAATCAGCATCGGGCTCGCCGGGTTCAGTGGCCTCATCGTCGCATTCCGCAAATCGTCAGGGCCGTTAACCGACGTGCAGAAGTTTCGTCTGCGGATTCTTTTTGCAAACGCTTTCGGCGCGATGTTCCTGTCGCTGCTGCCAGATCTGCTCATGAGTTTCGGCGTTCCGGGATCCCGCATCTGGTTCGATTCGTCGGCCTCACTGCTGGGCTGTTCGCTGATTTTCATCGCCTGGTTCGTCATCGCCGGACACCGTATCGCCAAGATCGCGCCAGAGATCTTCAACTGGATCATCTTCTATTCCATGACCGTTGGGCACATCATCGTCGTGATGCTGCAGGGCGCCGTCATGATTGGCTTTATTCAGGGCCGCGCCCCCGGCGCGTTTACGGTCGGTCTCATCTGGTACCTGGTCCATGCGACCTTCCAGTTCGTACGCATGCTTTTCATCCTGCCGAGAAACCCGGACCATGTCTGAGGCCGCTGCCGAGCGTTTGTCCGGCGTCCTGTGCCCGGTCGTTACGCCTTTTCGCAAGGATTTGTCTCCCGACGCCGAGCGGCTCATCAGGCAATGCCGGTGGCTACTCCAGCAAAACGTCGGTCTCGCCGTGTTCGGCACCAACAGCGAGGCGAATTCGCTGTCCGTCGACGAAAAGATCATGCTCCTCGATCGGCTGGTCGAAGCCGGGCTGGATACGACCCGCATGATGCCGGGCACGGGGCTCTCCGCGCTGCCGGAAACCGTGACGCTGACCAAACATGCCGTCAAGCTCGGCTGCGCAGGCACCCTCATGCTGCCGCCTTTCTACTACAAGGACGTCAGCGACGACGGCCTTTACGCAAGCTTTGCCGAAGTCATCGAACGCGTCGCCGACGCGGCGCTGCGCATTTACCTCTATCACATCCCGCCGGTATCGCAGGTCGGGATTTCGCTCGACCTCATTGAACGACTGATCAAGGCGTTTCCGGAGACGGTTGTCGGCATCAAGGACAGCTCGGGCGACTGGAACAACACGAATGCCATGCTGCAGCGCGGCTGGGACGATTTCCGGGTTTTTGCGGGTGCCGAGACGTTTCTCCTGCGAAACATGCGCGCCGGGGGTGCCGGTTGCATCTCGGCAACGGCAAACATCAATCCGGCGGCAATCGGCCGTTTGTACCGCAAGTGGGAGTCACCCGATGCGGAAAGACTGCAGGCGGAGCTCGACGAAATACGCGACATCGCCGCTGCCTATCCGATGATTCCGGCCCTGAAAGCAACGGTTGCGCACTTCGCCGGTGACCCCGCATGGCGCAGGGTGCGCCCGCCGCTCGTCGCATTGGACGACGCTCAGTGCAATTCGCTCGTCGATTCGCTACAGAACAAGGGCTTCGATATGCCCGGGCTCAGCTGATCCAGCCGTTGTCCTTCGCCCTTCGCGAATACCACACGAGATAGATACCGACTGCGGTAATGAATGCGGCCTGCGCCACGACGCCGCCGCCATACACCTCGATGGCTTGGGTATAAGTCATCGAATAGCCCATTTGCACGACGATACACAGCAGCGACACGACGAGGACCGGAATCGCCCAGGCTTTTCTGAGGATCAGGAGCAGGCATCCCAGTGCGCCGGCGTTGACCGCCAGCGCGTAAACGCCGATGAGCCAGGTCGGCGTCGCCTCCATGAGCGCGCGTTCCGCCGGCTCGAGTGCCGCGATGGCTTCCTCCGTCATCGTGACTTGCATGACGTAGAGTGCGACGCCCACCAGGTTCCAGGCCAGCGCCAGACCGCTGATGACATAGAAAGAGCGGCGTGGCCTGCTTTTCGAGCCGACAGAAGCGACTGTTTCTGCGAGGCCGCTTGCTTCTTCAGACATATGATCCCCCTGTTGTTGTTTTTCAAATTGCGGTTGATCGGGGCAGGTTATCTTGTGCCCACGGGACCCGTAAATCAAGAAGCGGCCCGGCGGGACCGGCGGTTGGATCGCGATTTTTTCCTTGCCAGCACCTGACATTCCCTGTATCGAAAACAGCCAACGATATGATCGTTGACGAGTCCGGTCGCCTGCATGTGCGCATACATGATCGTGCTGCCGACGAACTTGAAGCCGCGCCTCTTGAGATCCTTGCTGAGGGCATCTGATTCCGGCGAGGTTGCGGGAATCTCGGAATCCTTGCGCCACTTATTCTGTATCGGTTCGCCATCGACGAATCGCCAGATATAATCGCTGAAGCTGCCGAACTCCTCCTGCACCTTGAGGAATTCTTTCGCATTAATGACAGCCGCGTTGACTTTCTGTCGGTTCCTGACGATCCCGGGATCCTGAAGGATCCTGTCGACACGCTTTTTCGTGAACCGCGCCACTTTCTCCACGTCGAAATCCGCGAAGTTCTTTCGGTAGCCCTCACGTTTGTTGAGAATCGTCGACCAGCTCAGACCCGCCTGGGCACCTTCGAGAACCAGGAACTCGAACTGCGTCCCGTCGTCCCACACCGGGACGCCCCATTCCTTATCGTGGTACTCGATGTAAGGCAGGCTCGTCTCGCCAGCCCAGGTACAGCGTACAATTTTCTTGCCCATCGCAATTCCTGCGAAGATTTTCGGAAAATGTTAACAGCCCTATGGGCGTGGCACATTACCCGAAACTGCGTCCGGAGCCCTGATTTGGCCCAGGCGCGGTGGCGATACTGTAGCGGCTAGTCCTTGCCTTTACGACCTGCCACGAACTCGATCATCTTCAGGGCATCCTCTGGCATCAATCGGCCGACGGGGCCCGTGCTGTAGGTCGCCGATATCACGTTTCCCCTACCATCCAGGATGAACTCCGACGGTTGCATGATCGACCGCTGGTCTTCCCACCAACCGCCGACGGTCGCCGCCTGCTCTCGCGTGACGGCATAGGCGAGCGGGAAGCTCAGGCTCTCCTGGACTTCGGACGCATGTTGGAGTTTGTCGGCCGATGCGGCGAGAATCGATGTGTCCATGTCGTCGAAATCCTGTTTTAACGCGTTGTAGGCGGCCAACTGCCGCCGACAAAAAATTCACCAGTGACCGCGATAGAACAGAACGATCTGGTACGCACTACCGATTTCATGCGGCAGAGTGAACTCGCCGCCATGCACGACGGAGAGCGTCAATTCAGGAAACGTGGTACCCGCATCGAGTTTCCGGTTCATCGTAAATCCATTTGATCAGTTCGATGACGCTGCGTCACTCTATAACGGGCCGATGGTCTTCGCCACCTTTCATGCCAGGCTCGTCTCAGCCCGGCCCTGGCCGATACAGTCGAGCTCGCCAAGCACAGCGACGTTCCGTCGTGCGGCGCAACAAAAAAAGGCCCACTCGCGTGGGCCCTTTTGTTGAGGACTGACAAAGGCAGACACCTAGCTGGTCTTTTCACCGCCGCATTTGCCCTCGCCGCACTTGCCTTCCGCTTCCTTGTCGCCGCCACAGGAGCCTTCCGCTTCCTTGTCACCGCCACAGGAGCCTTCCGCTTCCTTGTCACCGCCACAGGAGCCTTCCGCTTCCTTGTCACCGCCGCAGGAGCCTTCCGCTTCCTTGTCGCCGCCACAGGAGCCTTCCGCTTCCTTGTCGCCGCCACAGGAGCCTTCCGCTTCCTTGTCGCCGCCGCACTTGCCTTCGCCACAGCTGCCTTCGGCTTCTTTGGCCTGCTTGTCGGGACCTGTCGCGCCGAGCAGATAACCCGCACTGAGCGTGGTCATCGAAAACGGGCTAACGCCCGTGTCGGCGCTGGCCGTACCGGTCACGGCAAACGAGCCTGCCAAGGCGGCACCTACTGCCAGTGCAACAGGCATTGCTACTTGCTTTTGAGCCATTTCTATCTCCTACCTTCTGGTCACATGCCCTGATCGGGCACTTGGGTTATTGCCCGTTCCCCCGGGCATGTTCTGTCAGCTTCGCGGTCAGATACGCCACTCCACTGAGTTCACTACTCGTTGTCCGAGTTCTTGAATTCTTTCTTCACGCTCACCGATGATCGCAATGCTGCCGTCGCCATGGGGCAGGATGACGCCGTCGACGCTCTCGCCCGAAAGCGGCACCGCACCGCTGACCGTTTCGTGCGGCATCAGGAGCAAGGTCACCGGACCTTTCTCGCCCTGAATCACGAGGTGTGGAATCGCGCGGCCGTTGATGATGCAGGTCTGCGCATAGGAAACCAGGCCGATATTGCGGTCCATGGATCCTATCGAGGGATTGACCACGCGGTTGAACCGCTCCTCGGAAACGGCCACGTCGGTCACTTTCAGCGCCCAGGGCTCGTGGTCGACGTGCGCCAGCACCTGTTCCGCAAGCAGGCGATCATGCTCGGCATCGGTGCCGGTCAACTGCACGCCGATAACAACGGCCAGCAGGACGCTCGCGGCGATGCCGATCCAGGCCGGCGTCGTGAATCTCGGTATTTTCCTCGCCGGCAGTTTGACGACGTTGTCGCGGCCCGCGCGGATCGGCGGCAGATGCGGGACCTTGAGATCGGGGGTGTCGATGCGCAGCGCGCGCAGGATACCGTCGTCGAGCGTTCGTATCTCCGCCTTGTAGGCGGCACAGGACGCGCACTGAGCCGCATGCTCGGCGCCGCCCTCGAACGACTCCGAAGGATCTGCCGCTATCGCTTCTCTGTAATTCCTGCAATTCATCCGTTCAGCAGAGGCGCTCATGCTGCCGCCTCCTTCTCCACTTCATCCTTTAACTTGATGCGCGCCCGGTGCAGCCTTGTCAGCACCGCGCCCGGCTTGATGCCCATCAGCTCCGCTATCTCCTTGGTGCTGTGTCCCATCAGGACCTGCAGCACCAGCGGTTCGCGATAGTCGTCCTCAAGCCGGAATATTGCCTCTCGCATGGCATTGAGGTTCACATCCTCGGAATCGGCCAACATGGCTGCCTGGCCAGGGGTCAGGCTGTCGATGTCGACCGTTTCCAGCCGTTTTCTCTCGAAATACCTCGCGTTCTCCCGGCGAACGATGGTCAGTAACCACGATTTCGCCGCGCCGTCCTCCCGCAGGGCATCCAGGGACTTCCAGGCCCGGAGCAGTGCCTCCTGCACAACCTCCTCGGCAATACCCGGATCGCGGCTCAACCACGCCGCGTACCGGTACAAGTCCTTGTGGAGCACGCTGACAACCCTGTCAAAGCGCTTCCTGCGTTCTAAGTCCGCACTACTGCTACTCATGGGAGGTGACCCGTCCCCTCTGGTTTTTATTACTGAGCCCTAAAGAATTTGTGATTCAGGCGTGGAAACCCTACCGAAATACAGGGAAAATCCAAGCATCTGAGCGTAAGACATTGATATGAGTACATTCCCACGGGGTTTGTTCCCGGCCTCCCGCATGCGCCGCACGCGCCGCAGCGCGTCCCTGCGCGCCCTGGTCGCCGAGACCGGCCTGTCGCCGTCGGATCTCATTTATCCCTGCTTCGTGCTGGACGGCGAAGACCGTGCAGAGGCGGTCGAATCGATGCCGGGCATCATGCGCCTGAGCGTTGACGGACTGCTCAGGGAAGCCGCCGACGCCAGCGCCCTGGGTATTCCCGCCATCGCTCTCTTTCCGGTGATCGACGACGCGCAAAAGAGCCCGACCGGCGAGGAATGCGCGAACCCGGAAGGCCTGGTGCAGCGCACCGTGCGGGCGCTGAAGGCCGCACTGCCGGAGCTTGCGGTCATTACCGATGTCGCCCTCGATCCCTACACCACACACGGCCAGGACGGCATCATCGATGACACGGGCTACGTCGTGAACGACGAGACGGTCGACATGCTGGTCCGGCAGGCTGTGTCGCACGCCGATGCCGGCGTCGATGTCGTCGCGCCATCGGACATGATGGACGGACGCATCGGCGCGATCCGCAAGGCGCTCGAGGCGCGGGGGCATCACAATACCGTGATCCTCGCCTATGCGGCCAAGTATGCTTCCTGTTTTTACGGGCCGTTTCGCGACGCCGTCGGCTCGGCCGCCAGTCTGGGCGGCGGGGACAAGCGCAACTATCAGATCGATCCCGCAAACAGCGACGAGGCGCTGCACGAGATTGCCCTCGACCTTGCGGAGGGCGCGGATATGGTCATGGTGAAACCCGCTCTGCCTTACCTGGACATCATCAGGCGTGTCAAGGACGAATTCAAAGTGCCGACGCTCGCCTACCAGGTCAGCGGCGAGTACGCGATGATCAAGGCCGCCGCGCAGCTTGCATGGCTCGACGAGCGTTCGGCTGCGCTCGAAGCGCTGCTCTCGATCAAGCGCGCCGGCGCCTGTGCTGTACTAAGCTATTTTGCTTTACAGGCAGCGCGCTGGCTTTCCGACTAAGTGGCATATGGCTGACAAAGGCGAAGCAACTGTTGTCATCGACCGCTATGCCGTCATGGGATATCCGGTCGCGCATAGCCGCTCGCCGGTCATTCACCGGCTGTTTGCGGTACAGACGGAACAGAATCTCCAGTACGAGCTTCTCGAGGTACCGCCCAAGGAGCTGGAATCGGCGATCAGGCAGTTCGAGAGAACCGGCGGCAAAGGCCTCAACATTACGCTGCCGCACAAGAGCGAGGTCACGAGGTTCGTCGACGACATGAGTGAACGCGCCCGGACCGCGGGGGCCATCAACACGCTGATATTCCGGGATGACAGGATCTTCGGCGATAACACCGACGGTGTCGGCCTTATTCGCGACCTCAAAACGAATATAGAGATCGAGCTCGAGGATACCAACATCCTGATCCTCGGCGCAGGCGGCGCAACCCGCGGCATCATCTCGCCGCTGCTGGACGAAAAACCCGAATCGATTGTTATCGCCAATCGTACCGTCGACAAGGCGCAAGCGCTCGCCGAGCATTTTTCGGCGCGGGGCCCGGTGTCGGCCATCAGCTTCGAAGACGTGCGGACAACGCCCGAGTTCGACCTTGTCATTAACGCGACATCCGCAGGCGTCAAGGGCGAGACGCCGCCCTATCCCGAGAACGCGATCAGCGACAAGACGATCTGCTATGACCTTTCCTATTCGATGCGAGCCACGCCGTTTTCGAGCTGGGCCAAGGAACATGGAGCAGCAAGCTCGTACATGGGCTGGGGCATGCTGGTGGAACAGGCGGCCGAATCGTTCTACCTGTGGCGCGGTGTGCGTCCGGATACCGCAGCCGTCCTCAAACAGATCTCGGTAAGCGCTGCTTAACGGACGCACTCGTCCTCTCAAACGAGAGTTCGCAGATCGCGGGATTTCGGATCACGTCGAACAGTTAGCGCATGGTCACGAGTTCTTCGGCGCTCGTCGGGTGAATGGCGACCGTGTCATCGAAGTCTTTCTTGGTCGCGCCCATGCGGATCGCGACCGCGAAACCCTGCAGCATCTCGTCGGCGCCGTCACCGATGATATGGCAGCCGACGATGCGTTCCTCGCTGCCGGTCGTTACGAGCTTCATTGACGTGGGAATCTTTTTCTCACTGAACGCGTACACCATGGGATTGAATCGCGACACGTAGACTTTCACGTCGTCGCCGTACTCGGCACGCGCCTCGTCTTCCGTAAGCCCGACGGTCCCGATCGGCGGGTGCGCGAAAATGACGGTCGGGATAAATTCATAATCGAGTCTGCGGTCCTTCATGCCGCCGTATAACCGGTCCGCAAGCCTGCGCCCGGCCGCAATCGCAACCGGCGTCAGTGCGGCCCGTCCCGTCACGTCACCGAGCGCGAAGATGTTATCGATATTGGTCTTTTGCCATTGATCAGTCGGCACGAATCCCCACGTGTCCGTTTCGACGCCGGCGGCACCGAGATTCAGAGACGCGGTGTTCGGCGCGCGCCCGATCGCCCAGAGTACGGCATCGTAATCGCCGAACTCGCGCCCGTCTTCGGCGCGCACTCGCAGGCCTTTGGCGGTTTTGCTGAGCTCCTGTGGCACCACGCCTTTTTCGAGCATCATGCCGCCGGCGATCATCGCCGACTCGATCTCGTGGCGCAGCATCTGGTCGAAACTGCGGAGGACGCCATCCTTGCGGACTAATATCGTCGTTTCCGATCCCAGCTCATTGAACACACCCGCAAGCTCCACAGCGACGTAACCGCTGCCGACCAACGCCACTCTTCGCGGCCTTGCGGGCAGTTCGAAAAAACCGTCGGACGTTATGCCGTGTTCTGCCCCGGGAACAACGGGCACGATTGGAAAGCCGCCGGTTGCGACGACGATTCTCTCCGCAGAATATTGCGTATCGCCGACGCCGACTGTCGTGGCATCCACAAAACCCGCCTCACCCCTGATGTAATCGACACCGCGGTGTTCGAGATTGCCCTCATAGATGTCATTCAAGCGAGATATGTACGCGTCGCGCTTTTTCTTCAGCGCCGCCCAGTCGTGCCCGTTGACGGTCACGTCAAAACCGAAATCACCGGCGTGCCGTAGCATCACGGCATGGTGCGCCGTGTACCACATGAGCTTCTTGGGCACGCAACCGACATTGACGCAGGTGCCGCCCAGCGCGCCGGATTCGACGACGGCCACCGTCGCACCGTATTCGGCGGCGCGTTGTGCATGCGCCAATCCGCCGCTGCCGCCGCCGATAACGATGAGGTCATAATTCGCTGTCATTTCCAGTCCTTCCGCGTGCGCTCATGCACCTTTCCCGAGCATTGGCGTGTGATAACATCCTGCCGCCTTGATTGAGAGCCGCATCCCTATGTCCAATCCACTGCTGGATACCAACGCTTTGCCACGCTTCGACGAGCTGAGGCCGGAACACGTGCAGCCGGCGCTCGAAGAGCTTATCGCAGCACATCGGCGAAAGCTCGACAACCTGCTCGCCGATCCTCGGGCTACGGATTTCGCGTCTCTGGTCGCTCCGCTCGAGGAGATGAGCCACGAGCTCCGTCGCGTCTGGTCTCCCGTCAGCCATCTGCAAAGCGTGCTGGATGATCCTGCATGGCGCGACGCTTATAACGCAGCGCTCCCGTTACTGACCGAGCATGCGACCGAATTATCACAGAACAAGTTGCTACAGGAAGCGTACCAGCGAATCGCCGACACGATGCCCGGGGATGCGACATCGGCGATGCGCAAGCTCGTGGAAAAGGAACTGCGAGATTTCCGGCTCGCCGGCGTAGCCCTTCCCGATAATGAAAAGGCCAGGTTCAGGGAACTGATGCAGGAACTCGCAACGACGCAGGCCAGATTTGACCAGAACGTGCGGGACGCGGCGGACGCCTGGCATCTTCACGTCACCGACGAGGCCCGCACCGCCGGTCTGCCTCAGCAGATCGTCGCGCGGGCCCGATCCGATGCCAGTGACCGAAACGAGGAGGGCTGGTGGTTCAAACTCGACCTGCCTACCTATCATGCCGTCCTGACGCACGCCAACGACCGGCAAATGCGCGAGACGTTTTATCAAGCCTGGGCGACGCGCGCGTCAGACCAGGGAAGCAACGCCGAGTGGGACAACAGCGAATACATAGAAAAGATTCTCGCGCTTCGCTACGAAGCCGCGCGCCTGGTCGGCTTCCGGAATTACGCCGAGTATTCGCTGGCCACCAAAATGGCCTCCGATGTCAGCGAGGTTGTCGAATTTCTCACCGAACTCGCGAGGAGAACGCACAAGGCCGCGGAGCAGGAACTGGAGTCGATCCAGGCGCTCGCGGATGCAGAGCTCCAGGCCTGGGACGTCGCCTATTACATCGAAAAACTGAAGCAACAGAAATTCTCGATATCAGACGAGGAACTGCGCCAGTACTTTCCGGCCATGGCGGTTCAGGACGGACTCTTCAGCCTCGCGGAAAAACTGTACGGCATCAGCGTGAGCGAGAGACCGGGCGTGACATCCTGGCACGAGTCTGTGCGCTATTACGAGATCAGCGACAGAAATGGCATCTTGCTCGGCAGTTTTTACACGGATCTCTATGCGAGAGATGGAAAACGAAGCGGTGCATGGATGGACGAGTGCATTATTCGCAAGCGCATCGAAGGCGACGCGACGCCACCCGTCGGTTACCTCGTTTGTAATTTTACGCCACCAGATGCAGATGGCCTGTCGCTGCTTACGCACAACGACGTGTTGACCTTCTTTCACGAATTCGGCCACATGCTGCATCACCTGCTGACGCGCGTCGATTTTCCGAGTATCGCGGGCATCAATGGCGTGCCATGGGACGCCGTCGAACTGCCGAGTCAGTTCATGGAAAACTTCGCCTGGCATCACGAAGTGCTGGTGGCGTGTTCCGCGCATTTCCGGAGCGGCGAACCACTGCCCCGCGACGTCTTTGACCGTCTGCACGACAGTCGCTATTTCGGCGAAGCGCTCGCCATGCTGCGGCAAATCGAATTTGCGCTTTTCGATTTCCGCCTGCACGCGAATTACGATCCCGCGCAGGGTGGCCGCGTGCTCGCCGTGCTGGATGAAGTTCGCGACGAGGTCGCGCTCGTCAAACATCCCCCGTATAACCGCCTGCCACACAGTTTTTCGCATATCTTCGCAGGTGGATACGCGGCGGGCTATTACAGCTACAAGTGGGCCGAGGTGCTGGCGGCCGACGCTTTTTCGGCGTTCGAGGAATCGGGAATATTCGACGCGGAGACCGCGCGTCGATTCAGGCGTGAAATCCTCGAGATCGGCGGCAGCCGTGACATCATGGAAGCGTACATCGCATTCCGCGGCAGGAAGCCCACGCTTGATGCGCTGTTGCGCATGAGTGGCATCAACAAAGCAGCATGAAAATCGCAACCTGGAACGTCAACTCGATGAAAGTCCGGCAGCCGCAGGTGATGGAGTGGCTGGCCACTGCAGCACCGGATATCCTGGTCATACAGGAAATCAAGCAGGTCTCCGAGGCATTCCCGAAAGACGAGTTTGCCGAGGCCGGATACGTAGCGGCGGTAAACGGGCAAAAGACGTACAACGGGGTTGCAGTCCTGAGCCGCAGTCCGTCCGAGGATTACATCTGTGAAATTCCCGGCTTCGAAGACTCGCAGCGCCGGGTGCTGGCCGCGACCATCGATGGCGTTCGGGTCGTCAACCTTTATGTGCCGAACGGCCAGAGCGTCGGCTCTGAAAAGTACGAATACAAGTTGAGCTGGCTCGCCGCCCTGCGGGACTACCTCGGCGATGAGTTGAATCGCCATGACAACCTCGTCGTGCTCGGCGATTTCAATATCGCGCCCGATGACCGCGACGTATATGACCCGGAGAAATGGGGCGATAACATCCTGTGCAGCCCGCTCGAGCGGAAGGCATTGCGCAAACTCCTCGAGCTGGGGCTGACCGACGTGTTTCGCGTCTTCGAGCAGCCGGAGAAGGCCTTCAGCTGGTGGGATTATCGTCGCGCTGGCTTTCAGCGAAACGCCGGGCTGCGTATCGACCTCATTCTCGCCAATGACGCAATGACCAGAGCGTGTGCGGCAAGTTATATCGATCGCGAACCACGCACCTGGGAGCGTCCGTCGGACCACACGCCGGTCATCGCCGAGTTCAACTTGTAGCCATGGCGCGGAATAGGCTATTTGACATATTTACGGAACGGGATCTCTAATGCGGCCGTGCAAGGTGTATCATTTCTCGGCATTGATCCAGATATCCGCCGAATCAGGGGTGGCTTTCCGTTAAGCTAGGCATGGGTCCAGGCATGAGTATTCATGAGAAACCCGGGTATGTTTCCACGGGTACGCTTACCCCCGGCCAACAACGCAAAAGAATAGTGTCTCAGGATCGACGCAACGATTTCGATGTCACCAATTCCGTACAGGTGAGCAATCCTGCGGCGGTTCGCGATGCCGTCCACCAATTATTTGCCGATACTTTTCCCGGCGCCTCGTTCGACAAGCTGTGGCTGGCGTTCCACGATTTCGAGCGCCTGTTCAGCGGCAACTATCCGGGCTACCTGGGCTGCGATACCACCTACCACGACATGCAACATACGCTGGACATGACGCTGGCGCTCGCTCGCCTCCTGGCCGGTTACGAGCGCAGCGTCGATCCAGCGGAGCGCCTCGGTGCCGAGCGCGCACAAATGGTGATCATCACGTCGCTGTTTCACGACTCAGGCTACATACGGCACAAGGAGCGCGACAGCAAATTCAGAAACGGCGCCGAATTCACCCTGTACCACGTGTCACGCAGCGCGGATTTCCTGCGCCGTTACCTGCCGGAACTGGGTCTCGTGCGCGATGTCGGCGTCGCCAGCATGATCGTGCACTTCACGGGATACGAACTCGATCTGGACAAGATCGAGCTCGACGATCCCAGGGACGCGATTTGTGGGCATTTGCTCGGCACGGCCGATCTGATCGCACAAATGGCGGATCGCTGTTATCTCGAGAAGTGCCGCGATCGGCTCTACAAGGAATTCGTGCTCGGCGGAATTGCCGTCGAGAGCCCGGCCCCCGGCGAATTCGTGGTGCGCTACGAGTCCGGCGAAGACCTCCTCAGAAAGACGCCGGGCTTCTATCGGCAAGTATCCAAGGACCGGCTCGAAAAGAAATTCAATCGCGCATACCGCTACATCGAGGTTCTCTATGACGGCGCCAATCCTTACGTCGAAGCCATCAAGATGAATCTGACCCACCTCGTGCGGATATTGAAGACTGGCGACTGGCGCCTGCTGCGCAGGAGTCCACCGTATTTTCTCGGTATGAACGGCGCCAAGGAGAAGGTCGATACCCTGGTGCACGAGCAACTCGCCATGGTGCCGGCCGAGCATGCCGCGGCACCGGGTTACATCTCCGCATAACGACACTGATCGCGGCTCGTCGCTCTCGGACATCCTGTCGTTGACTCGGGCATCCTGCCCTCGGCCCTTCGGGCCAACGCCCACGGCGTCGTCCAAAATCGCGCGCGGCGATTTTGTCGTGACATAAATACTTCCATGTACACAAAGCCGCTCCCACACTCTTTCTATTGACCCGTGGGAGCGGCGTCAGGCGCGATCCCTTAACACTTCCCAGACGAAGTCGAGGCGGTCGTTACCGAAAAACATCTCGTCCCCTACGAAGAATGTCGGCGCGCCGAATACCCCGCGCTCCAAGGCTTCGTCCGTGTTTGCCCTCAACTCGTCCTTGATCGCCTGGTGTTCGGTTTCCTCGAGAGCGATCCCGGCATCCTGTGCAATCTGCGCCAACACATCGTTCGACCCCAGGTCCTTTGCCGTGACCCACATCGCGTCGAACAGCGCCCGGTGGACCGTTGCGAACACATCGTGCTTCTTCGCGACCAGCGCCAGCCGCAATGCTTTCAGGGTGTTTTGCGGGAACAGCGGGTTCATGTTCAAGGGAATGCCGTACCGCCTGGCCCAGCGCGTCGCATCGGTGCGAAGGTATTGACGCTTTGTTTCTATGCTCCCTGGTGGACGGTTGCCGGTCGCCTGCATCACCGCTCCGAGAAACATCGGCCGATAGCCGACGTCGGCACCGGTCAGATTGGCCAATTGGCTGTCCGCCAGGTAGGAATAGATACTGACGTAATCGTAGAAAAACTCGACTCGCGTCGTCATTTTGCCCGCATTTTCACGTAGTTCGGCCGTGCGGATATCCGCTCCATCCAGGCCCTTATTGCGGGATACCCGGCGAGGTCGAATCCCCCCTCGTCAGCGACGTGGGTGTACGCGTAGAGTGCGATATCCGCAATATTGAAATGCTCCCCGGTGATATACGGACGACCATCGAGCTGGTTTTCCATGACGTCGAGCGCTTTGTAACCGGCAATTTCCTTTTCTTTAAGACTCTCACGACGATCCGGCGGCTTTCCAAGGTATTTGATGATGAATCTCGATGTCGCGATATTCGGCTCGTGACTGTATTGCTCGAAATTCATCCATTGCAGGATTCGGGCCCGTGCAAAAGTATCACCGGAAAAAAACTCGCTGCCTTCCGCCAGGTAGAAAAGTATGGCATTCGATTCTGCGAGATAACGGCCGTCCGGCAAGGCGAGCACCGGGATTTTGCCGTTCGGGTTCATCGCGAGAAACTCCGGGGTGCGAGTTTCACCGGCGAGAATGTCGACTTCTTCCCAGTCGAAACCGACTCCCATTTCCGCACACAATAACTGGATCTTGTAACAGTTACCGGATCGTGAATCTCCGTAGACTTTAAGTTTGCCCCGGTTCATTGGCCGGCTTCATCCAGGGTACGAATTGCCAGGACTTCGCGCCTGTTCAGCCTTCGCTTCGAAAAAAAAGCCGCGACGCCCGCTGCACATAACGCATAGACATGATCGACCGGCGTAACCGTGTTTGCAAAGAAATACTCGATCGTATCCCTCGACAGTCCGGCAAACACGCGAAATGGCTCGGCTTCGATGTACCGACCGGTTTCGATGATGCCGATCATCAGGTTGTCGACGTAAGCGCCGGTCCACGCGATAAACGCCGCGATCGCCGGGAAACGCCAGTCGAGACCACGGCCATAGCGCCGTACTGCAAGCCCGACGACGGCACCGATGAGGATCGTGAACCAGGGAAATATGCGCCCGGTCTGCACCGAGAAGATCGCCCAGGCCCAGCCGAATACCAGGATGACCGCGATGCCGCCGGCAGCCGCCCGCCACACGGACTGCTGTGCCAGGATCACGGTAGCATCGGGCATTGGCCCTGTATGTTCTTGTATTCCTGAATGTTTTTTTTGTAAACGGAGCATGTGAGAAGCGCGGCCGGATTCGAGGCCGCCGCATTCAGCGCAGTATATTACACGGCCGCCGGGTGTTACCGGCGTCACGGCAGGGTGCTTTGTCGAATGTTATAAATTTGCCAAGTGATCTTTGACGCCCGAAATCCGATCACACGGGGTAGTCGACATGCAGAGACAATGGCGAGCCGGACTGCAAATGCTCATCGCGACGCTACTCGTGCTCTGCGGCTGTGCGACCACGGCTCCAGCCAGCACGGTCATCAAGACCTGGCAGGATTTCGATAACCGGGCTCCGTTCGCCAACGTGCTACTCATCAGCGTTGCCGGTGACTTTCCGACGCGGGTCCGTTTCGAACAGGAGCTCGTGCGTGCTTTTTCTTCCAAAGGCGCGAATGCCACGGCTTTCTACACCGTCGTCGGCCGCCGGGCGCAGCTAACGCGAAAAATTCTCAATGACGCCATCACGGTGAGGGAATTCGACGCAGTCATCCTGACCCGCGTGAAGGGTCAGGAGCGAGCGGAGCTGGTCATGAATCGCCCGACCGGATCCCGCTTCGACTTGTTCCTGTACGATTACGAAGAGCTGAACATCCCGACACCGATAAAGACCGGCTCGACGGTCTCCTTTGTCGTCGAGGTCTATGACGCGCCTGCCAGGAAAAAAATCTGGGCGATCGAATCACTGCTGTTTGACACCGATTCGGTCGAGTCGGTCGTGTCGGAGCAGGTTGCGGCTATCGCTGCGGAGCTCGGCAAAGACGGTTTAATCGAGTTGTAGGAGCGACTTCAGTCGCGAACCGGCATTGGGCCATTCGCGGCTAAAGGCACTCCTGCACGCTGTGCTGCCTGATCGCCAGCTCCGCTGCTGCAAGGTCTTCAATGGCTGTGCCGACCGACTTGAACAAGGTGATCGAATCGCCACGAGTTCGACCGGGAATTTTCCCGGTAACGAGATCGCGCAGCTCGCCGCGAATATCGGACTTGCTGATCGAGCCGTCTTCGATGGCCTGGATGATGTCCCCGGCTTCCGCAAGTGCGCCAGCTCTTGTATCGACGTAGACTTCGGCACGCGCCACGGCTTCGCTGTCGGCCTCCCGCATCCCCGGTTTGAAGGCGCCGACCAGGTCGAGATGCTGCCCGGGTATCAGCCACGCGCCGTGCACGAGAGGTTCGCTCGCAAGCGTGGCGCAGCTGATGATATCCGCATCCCGCGTGACGGCTTCGAGGTCATCGGCCACCGTCACCGACCAGGACGAGGCGGCGAGCGAATCTCTGAGTGTCTCGGCTGCTTCCTGCCGTCGTCCCCAGATACAGATCTCGGTGATCGGACGCGCTGTTGCGTGCGCCGCAATCAGGTGCGGCGCCAGCTTGCCGGTGCCGACCATCAGCAGTTTGTTGGCACCGGCGCGAGACAGATAGCGCGACGCCAGCGCAGACGCGGCCGCGGTCCTGCGCAAGGTAATCTCGGTGCCGTCGAGCACCGCGACGGGTAGTCCGGTTTCGGCACTCATCAGGATGTAGCTCGCGCCGACGGCGGGAATATTCCGCTGCGCGTTGTCCGGAAACACGGTGGCGATCTTTACGCCAATGTTGCCGCCCGGCTGCCAGGCCGGCATCAACAACAGGGTCCCGGGATTGCCACCAGGCAGGGAAACTTCATGATGCGATCGAAGCGGTACTTCGAATTTGCTGCCGAAAGCCGTCGACAGTGCATCGATCAGTCGATCATAAGGAAGCGCTGCGGCGACCTGTTTGGCGTCAAGCGTCAACAAAAACCTTTAACCTCGGGAAATTGCCGCCTGCCATTCGCATAGTCACCTGGTTCACGACAGCGCCGAGCACGACTGGGATGAAGCTGGCCAGCACGATCAAAACCCATCCCTGTGCGCCGGGATCGGTCAGCTCCAGCACGCCGCGCAACATTGGCACATAAACTGCCATCAGGACCACCATTAAGCAAATGCCGATGGCGATCCATATCCACATATTGGTCGTAATCTCGTTATTCACGAACCGCTGGCATCTGCGCGCATGTTGAAGACGTGCCAGAGTTGCGCCGAGACAAGCGTGCAGAACGATACGGTTACCGCACGACCGATTTCGTATTCCAGCAAAAAAGTATGCCCGGGCGTACGCGCCACGTGCATCGAGCCCGTTACTTCACCCACGGCGTCGAAAAACTGCAGTGTCAGCTTCATGCCAGCTCTGTTCGGTAAACGAACAATTTACCTAATGCTGCAGACGATCGTCTATTACAATGCGTATATCTACCTGCTGCGTTGCGAAGTGGTTTACATCATAATTAGCATCGGGATAATGAAGTCAGCGACTGCTTGCATCCGATATGTTAACGCCGAAGAAAACGACCTGGGTCGTCATTGCCGACGAAGCGGCAGCGATCTTCTACGAAAGGAAATCCAAGCGCGGCACCCTGGCAGAACTGTTTCAACTGACCAACGAGGCGGGGCGGAAGAAGACCGGCGAGTTGCTTTCCGATCGTGGTGGTCGCAGTTTTGACAGCCACGGCCAGGGACGACACACGATGGGAAAAGAAAAAGTTGACCCGAAAAAACACGTCGCCATGGCTTTCGCGAAAATAATCGCGAAGCGGATTTCAAGTGCCGTGCGCGACGGCGAGTGCGATGAAATCGCGCTGATCGCGGCACCGCGATTTCTGGGCGTGCTGCGCAACGCACTCTCCAGAGCAGGCAACGTGGTACCCGCCTTGTCGATAGACAAGGAAATGGTCGGCAAGAATGCCGCTGCGATCGAGAGGCTACTCGATACGCACGCCTGATCCGGCCTTCATGACACGGACTGCGGTTCATCCAATGTGACGAGTGAGTGTCCGCGAATGTCCCGCTCGACAATGGCGCCGACGATTATTGCTCTTTGCTGCCCCTGAAGACGGTTTCCTCATCCACCAGGCAAATCGGCGTACCGCATGGATCCAGCGCGTAAAACAGTCGCTCCCCCCACGGCATGAGCGCGATGCCGCCGGAGAGAATCGTCGCACCGAGCTTTTTCGCCTTGTCCAGTGAATCTTCCAGGTTGTCGACGCTAATATAGATGTATTGGTTCTCGTGTCGAACCCATTCCCCGACCTCGTCTCCGTCTTTGCCGGGATCGTAGATCGCCAATATCGTCCCGCCGAGATCGAAATAATGTCTGCCGGGCGATACCCTCTCGCCCTCGGCATCGAAAAGGGATCCATAAAAGTCTGATGCCAGTTCGATGTCATCGACAGGAACGATGACCCGGTACAGTGTCGCGCCCATCCCGTCCCTCCGGCACTTCAAGTCTGATCAGGACCAACTGCCGACATAATCGCCAACGGCCGGCCTTCGGGGTCTTTGAAAAACGCCATCCATTCCTCCGTCCCGTCGTCGTGCCTGTGAATCATGTGTGGAGCGTTCGTGAATTCAACGCCGTTTTTTGCAAGCCGATCGTACGCTTCATTTATATCCGAAACTCGAAGGTAGATGAGCGATTCTGGACCGGGCGCACTTTCGGTTTGCGATAACATCAGCCTCGTGCCACCGCAATCAAAGAATGCAAGGTCACCATACGTATAAAGGTAATCGAGGCCTACGACGTCCCGGTACCAATTTTCCGCATCGCGAATGTTACTCACCGTTCTGGCGACCTGCCCAAGTCCGCAATACTTTGCTCCGTCTTTCATGATCGAGATTCCCGTTGTCAAAAGACTGTCTTTCGGCCAGCCTTTCCAGGTTTTGAGTGCCTTGCGGTTCTGCACGCCGAGCTTGGCGATCGCATTGGCGACGTGGAATTTGACGGCATCGAGGCTGATGCCGCGCCTGTCGGCGATTTGCTGGTTGGTCAGCCCGTGCCTCACCGCATTGACCGTACGCCACTCTGCAGGTGTCAGTACATCAGCGTGTGGCCGCCGACCACGTGACTTGCTCATGAGCCTATCCTAGCGCCGCGGGCCACGAATTTCCCTCCCCTTTTTGGAGCGCCGATATCGGGCAACGATAACCAATGCGAGCGGGCGGCAATACCTCGACGGCCGCCGCATGCTGGCGCACCGCGACCTCAGGCGTTCACTCGACGGTGACGGACTTTGCCAGATTTCGCGGCTGGTCGACGTCCGTGCCCTTCAGGACGGCAACGTGATAGGCGAGTAGCTGCAGGGGAATTGTGTAAACGATCGGCGCCTGAAAATCCTGGATGAGCGCCGGCAGGCGCATCGTGTGAATGCCGACCCTGTCACCGAACTGCACGCGCGGATCCGCGAACACGTACAGTTCGCCGCCGCGAGCGCGGACTTCCTGCAGGTTGCTCTTGAGCTTCTCGAGCAGGTCGTCGTCCGGCGCCACCGCGACGACTGGCATGTTTTCGTCTACCAGCGCCAGCGGCCCGTGTTTCAGTTCCCCCGCTGCATACGCTTCCGCGTGGATGTAGGAGATCTCCTTCAGCTTCAATGCGCCTTCCATCGCGACCGGGTTCTGTACGCCACGGCCCAGGAACAGCGCATGCTCCTTATCGACAAAATGTTCGGCCAGGGTTTCGATCGCGGAATCGAGCGTCAGCACCTGCTCGATCAGTCCGGGGAGCTCGGCGAGCTGCGCCACCAGGATTCGCTCCTGCTTTTCCTCGAGTCCGTTGCGGCGCGCCAGTGAAATGGTGAGCAGCGCAAGCGCAGCCAATTGTGTCGTGAATGCCTTCGTCGATGCGACGCCGATTTCCGGTCCCGCGTGCGTCAACAGCGACAGAGCGGACTCCCGGACCATCGAACTTTCCGGCGAGTTGCAGATCGTCAGCGAGGACAGGTAATTCATCTCTTTAGCGGCCCGCAACGCGGCAAGCGTGTCCGCCGTCTCGCCCGATTGGCTGATCGTGACGAACAGGGTGTCATCAGGTACCACCGGAGATCGATAGCGGTATTCGCTCGCGATCTCGACCGAGCACGGCAGCCTGCAGAGTTGTTCGATCCAGTACCTCCCGATGAGTCCGGCGTGATAACTGGTGCCGCACGCGACGATGTGTACACCCCGAGTCCGGTCGAGTACCTTGTTCGCCTCCGGGCCGAACGCGGCGTCCAGCACCCGCCCGTTTGCGATGCGTTCCTCGATCGTGCGGCTGACGGCGCGCCCTTGTTCATGGATTTCCTTCTGCATGTAATGCCGGAAATCGCCACGCTCTGCCGCATCCGCCGATAACTCGCTTTCCTTGATCGGGCGCGCCACTTCCTTGCCGCCGGCATCGTAGACGGACACGCCGTCTTTCTGCACGACGGCGATGTCGCCTTCATCCAGAAACATGAACTTGCGTGTTACCGGAAGCAGCGCTGCCACATCGCTTGCGACGAAGTTCTCGCCCAGGCCCAGTCCGACGACGACCGGGCATCCCGCCCTCGCCAGGATCAGCTTGTCGGGATCGCTCGCGCTCATGACCACTAGCGCATAAGCGCCTTCGAGTTCCGCGACAGTTGCCTTTACGGCCGCTGCCAGCCCGCCGGTTTTCCTGAGGTGAAGTTTTATTCTGTGCGCAATGACTTCGGTGTCGGTCTGCGATTCGAACTCGAACCCGCGCTTCAAAAGATCGTCGCGAAGTTCCTCGTAATTCTCGATGATGCCGTTGTGCACGATCGCGATGTCGTCCTGCGACATGTGCGGGTGCGCATTGGTCTCGTTCGGCACGCCGTGTGTCGCCCATCGCGTGTGTGAAATGCCACTCGTGCCCTGAAGCGGGTTTTCGTCGAGTGCATTCTGCAATTCCTGCACCTTGCCGACCCTGCGCACGCGATCGATCGCCTGCCCGTTTTGAACCGCGATGCCCGCGGAATCGTAGCCGCGATACTCGAGCCTTCTTAAGCCCTCCATCAGTATCGGGACGACGTTTCTTTCGGCGACCGCGCCGACGATTCCGCACATGGGCAGATGCTCCGTGGATGATCCGGTCAGCCGTTTACGGCAACCGCGATCCTTAATTGTGGCAGTTTTCGCGGCCGGCAAGATTGCATGAGTTCGCATCGCCGGGCAAGCGACCAGTCACACCTTCGATGGTGACGCCGTAAAACATTGTTTTTATTGTAATTACTTCTTCTTTACTGGCGGTGCCCAGTTGTCGACGGTCTTCTGCCGTGCCCGTTCGAGCGTCAGTTTTCCGGGGGGCGCGGATTTGCAGATGGTCGAGCCCGCGCCGATGGTTGCGCGCGCACCGATTTCGACCGGCGCGACCAGTTCCACGCCGGACCCGATAAACGCATAGTCACCGATAATCGTCTGGTGCTTGTTTGCGCCGTCGTAGTTGCAGGTTATCGTACCCGCGCCGACGTTGACGCCGACGCCGATGATCGTATCGCCGATGTAAGTCAGGTGATTGACCTTGCTGCCGGTCGCGATCGTGCTTTTCTTCACTTCGACGAAATTGCCGATCTTGACCTTGTCCGCGAGTTCCGCGCCCGGCCGCAGGCGTGAAAACGGGCCGATCTCGCAGTCGCTGCCGGTCCTCGCGCCTTCGATGTGGCAATTCGGGTGGATCACCGTACCGCCACCGACATTGCTGTCCCTAATGACGTTATTCGGTTCTATGCGTGCATTGTCTCCCAGGGTGACTTCACCCTCGAACACCGCGTTGACGTCGATGAACACGTTCTTGCCGCAGGTCAGTTTGCCGCGAATATCGACGCGCGCCGGATCCGCGAAACTCACGCCCTGCTCCATGAGTTCTTCGACCAGCTTCAGCTGGCGCGCCCTTTCGGCCGCTGCTTCCTTTTTCTTGTCGGAACCACCCATTTCCTGCACCAAAGTCGCCGTGATAGGCTCCAGTCACGATTCGGCCGAATGATACCGCATGCCCCGGCAAACCGTGTCCCGCCCGCCGGTGTCATCGGCAGACCGCCCCGCTTGACCTACAGTGACAGAAAAAAGGGGAAATGACGTGTATATGGAGAATCGCGCAATAGCCTTTGTTTGCGCCGTTCTTATTTCTTATCAATGCGCTGCGTCGCCTGGCGATGTCGACAGTGTCCCGACGCATGCACAAAGCGCGAACCGCATGACCGCGGCGGCAAGGGCGTTCATCGAAACGCTCGATGCGGAACAACGCAGAGTCTCGGTCCTGCCCTTGAAGGGCGACGAGCGCACCACCTGGTCGAACCTGCCGATCATCATGGTGCATCCGGAAGGAATCCTTGTCGGGCATATGAATGACGATCAAAGGCGCGCCCTGCACGAGTTGCTCAGAGCCTCGATGTCCAGCCAGGGCTATGCCAAGGCAGCAGGCATCATGCGGCTCGACGATTTGCTCTACGACATCGAGAGCGGCGCGCTCGCCAACGATCCCGACAGCCGTGACGATGCGTTCCGGCAGGCGTTCGTGGCGACCCGGAGCTCCGGCAACTACGCTTTCGCCATATTTGGCAACCCGGCGGCCGGCGACTGGGGCTGGAAGCTTGCGGGACATCATTTTGCAGCGAACTTCACCGTCAGTGACGGGCGCGTCGCCTTTACACCGATGTTCGTCGGCAGTAACCCGACCCTGATCGAGCGTGGTCCCTATGCCGGCTGGATGGCCCTGCCGCACGAGGCGCGTCGCGGCATCGATCTGATGTCGTCCCTCACCGATGCACAGCGAAAGGCCGCGACGATCGCCGACGAGGTCGCGGACGACGTGTTCGAAGGTCCGGGAAGGCGCGCCAGCCTCGAGAAATACGAAGGGCTAAAAGCCGACGAGTTGTCGGTGTCCCAGATGACCCTGCTCCGCGCGCTCGTCGACGAATACATCGGCAACGTCGATCACGACACCGCGGCGGCGCAACGCGCGTTGATCGACGAGAGCGGCTGGGACGAGTTGTGGTTTTCCTGGCGCGGCCCGGTCGACCTTTATGGCGAGTTCTACTTCCGGGTGCATGGCCCGCGTCTCCTGATCGAGTACAACCGCCAGGACCCGAGGCACGATCATTCCGTCATGCGCGATCCCGTGAATGACTACGGCGAGGACTGGCTCGAGCACCATTACAAGGAGTATCACCCGACCTTGCAGCAGGCCCTGGAGACCGCCCGGCAGCGCGTGCGGGCGAACGACTGACAATACTTGACGCGTATGAGAATGATTTTCCTGAGCCGGGACTGACGGGAGACAGGTATGACGACGTCCGGGATCCGCCTCTGCGTGATTTTCCTCGTTGTGTGTCCGCCAGTCCTGGCGCAGGAGGAATCGACGGTCCAGTACCTCGGCAACGAAGGCGTGATGATCACGCACGGTCAGACCAAAATCCTGTTCGATCCCCTGTTCGACAACGTCTTCGGGCAATATCAGCCGGTACCCGAGTCCATACGGGAAGCCATCTTTGCCGGGGAGCCGCCTTATGACGGCGTCGACGCCGTCTTCGTCAGTCACTTCCACGGCGATCACTTCTCAGCTGGCGATCTTGTCCGGCTCTTGAGACAACGCAGCACGATCGACCTGTATGCACCGGGACAGGCGGTAGCCGAAATGCGCCGCGCCGCATCGGCCGAAGACAACATGCTCTTCGAGCGCGTGACGATTTTCGACCTCGGGTACGGCGACGTGCCGGTGTTCGTCCGCAAGGGGAATCTGCTGATCGAAGCCCTGCACGTGCCGCACAGCGGCTGGCCGACCCGGCTCACCGATGTGCAGAACATCGCATTCCGCGTGACGCTCGCCGAGACGAGCACGATCGTGCATTTGGGCGATGCGGATGCGCGTCTCGTTCATTTCGACAAGGAGCAGGCATTCTGGGACGAACGCGTGGCCGACCTCGCCTTGCCACCGTACTGGTTCCTGTTGTCGGACAACGGTCGCGACATTCTCGTGGACCGAATCTATGCCCGGCATTTGATCGGCATTCACGTGCCGGCAGAATACGGTAACGACAGATCGACCATGCCGGAAGAATTGCTCGGGGAGGACCTCTTTACGCAGCCCGGCGAAGGCCGCAGATTCATCGGCAGGCAGTAGGCATCGGAATTACAGGCGTTGTTACCGCGGTTCTCTGACCAGGCTTATCAACGAATCGACGTCGTGATAATGTCCCTTCGACACCACCGCCGAAATTCTCCGGGTATTCGAGATGTCCAGAAGGGGATCGGCATCCAGTAACACCAGGTCCGCTTTCTTGCCGGTGTCGACCGTTCCCATCTCGTCCTGTAACGAGAAGAATTCCGCCGGTCGCAGCGTCGCCGAGCGGATTGCTTCGAGCGGCGAGAGGCCTGCGCGCACCAGATACTCCAGCTCCGAGTGCAAACTGAACCCCGGCACGGACAGGAGTATCGGTGTGTCGGTGCCGGCGCCTATCGGTATGCCGCGCTCGTGCATGCGGCCGACCAGGAAAAGCGCCCACTCGCCGAAAGCCGTAAAGTCATCGTCCGGGTTTTCCGCCGTATCGGCGGCTTCCTGCACCCACGCCGCGCGAACATCGGCAGGTATGCGCGCCAAAGCATCCTGCCAGCCGTCTTTCAGGTATGGCGGGTCCAGGTTGAGCGCCCCGAGCCGCAGGGTCGGCACTTGCATCGTCGATGTCAGGGAATCAATGATCCGGTTGCAGCGTTCCTCGTCGTAGTTTGCGATCGCCGGCAGGCGTTGCAGGGAGTGCAGCGAGGACCGCAGCGCGAATCCCGACAGCCCGTCAGGGTTCTTCAGGAGCGCTAACCTGGTCTCGTGAAGCTCCGCCGCATTGCCCGCGCAGTCGAGCTCGATGTTGCGCAGGTGTTCGATCGAATCGACTGGCGGCCCGGCCGTTCCTGCGCGCATCGAGAGCGGCACGTGTGAATCCATCGGCAGCCCGAGCTCCCGCGCTGTCTCGACCATCGCCTCGAAAACATCCGGGCTGACCAACTCGTAGATCTTGATGAAATCGACGCCCTGTTCCTTGAGGTTCCTGATCATGCGCCGCGCGTCGTCCGGCGCCGCGTTGCGCACACCGATCTCGGGACGAGACACGCCGTCGTAGACGACGAAATTCCCGTCGAGCAACGGTCCCGCAAAAAAAACCCGCGGCGCGACGGCGCCCTCGGCGCGCATGCTCTCGACCACGGGCAGCATCTTGTGCATGAGCCCGCCGGTGTCGCGTACGCTCGTGACCCCATAGGAAAGAAAGAGCGCCGGCATGACATCCGTGAAACGATCGTCGTAGGTCAGGTGTACGTGTGCGTCCCACAGTCCCGGGATCAGGAACTTTCCCGTTCCGTCGATCGTTTTCGCGGCCCTGACCTCTGTGTCGGATGAAACGACGGCCGTAATCCGGTCGCCATCAAATACGACCGTCCGGTTCTCGCGCACCCCATTGACCGCATCGATGACGGCAACATTCGTAATCGCGGTGCCGGTCGGTTCCGGTTCGGCGCACGCCGAGAGCAGCGTGACAAATACAATCGAGAGAAGAAATATTTTGTTCATTTGACTAGGGCTGGAGGTCGATGCGGTAACTCGTGACGAACTGCAGGAAGTTGCTGACTTCGGTGATGTCTTCGCCGACGAACCTTATTGTGTGCGAACTGATTCGCTCGACCTTCGGCAAATAGCCCAACAACTCGACCGGGCGGTAATGCTTGAGACTGAGTTCCAGGGTGATCGGCGTGTCGAGTACGTAGGGCTGGAATTCGCCGATCCGGTCGATGGCGGATTTGGTGCGCGTGCGTATGACCTCGTACGCCGCCTCGGGTGTCAGCGTGCGCGCCGAATGGAAACCGCTCGACCACTTGACCACCGCGCCCTCGATGTTGCCGATGATGACCTGGTTCTCGGCAACCGCGATGTCATCACCCGACACCATGATGACCGGCACCCCGTACTGCCCTGCGATGGCGGCGTTGATGGAGCCTTCGGTCATCGTGCGGCCGTTCAAACGCACGCTCGTGATGTTGGCGCTCGACATCGTGTGGGCGCGGACGCCGCGGGGGTTGTCGGTGCTCGCGTGATAGCCCAAAAAAATCACGCCGTCGAAAGTGTCGTCGATGCCGGCCATCATGCTGTGTTCACGCGGCCAGGAGCGAATCACCGTGACGTCGTCCGGCAGCTGTTCGATCAGCAGGTTCTGGCCGTTGCCGTGCGAGTCGCTGACCAGGAACTCCGTTGCGCCGGCGGCCCGGGCTGCATCGATCGCGGCGTTGACCTCGTCGGTCATGAACTGGCGGAAGCGCTGGTACTCGAAACCATCAGGGCCGAGTTGCTCGTCCGTCACGGCGCCGACCACGCCTTCCATATCGGCGGAGATGTAGATCTTTAAGCCATCCTGCGCATAAGCGTTAACGGCGATCGCCGCCAGGCCCGTAAGGCAAAGCGCGATTCTGCATGTCATGTTGGCTTCCTCTCTAATTCTTCGACGACTTTATTCCGAGAGTCTCGCAGAAAGGATATGTGGCGACGTCGGTGCCGTCAAAACACGTGCGCTCGGCACCAGAGCCCGGCGCTGGCCCGCGATCCTGAAATTTAACTCTTTCCCTTGAGTTTTTGCGCGGCGCGGTAGCGGGCGCGCGCTTCCTCGAGTTCGAGCAACGCCCGTTCGAGGTCCGTCTCGCCGGAGACGCCTTTCAGCGCCTCTTCGGCCGCCTGCTGCGCCTTCAGCGCCGCGGCCTCGTCGAGTTGTTCTCCGCGCAGCGCAGTATCGGCGAGAACCGTTACCTGGTGCGGCTGGATCTCGAGCATGCCGCCGGTAATGTAGAAGAAATGCTCCTTGCCTTCGGTGTCCTGGACGCGAACCTCGCCCGGCTTCAATGCCGTCAATAACGGCGCATGACGCGGCGCAATGCCGACCTCGCCCATGCGGGCCGGCGCGAACACCATCTGTGCCTCGCCCGAGTGAATCTCGCCCTCGGCGGATACGATGTCGACGTGGATGGTTGCCATATTGACTCAGTCTCTTCGTTCTTCGGAGCCGCTCGTGGGAGCGGCATTAGCCGCGATCCCCTTGCCCCGATTCGGGGCTGAAGCCCCTCCCACAACGATATTAGTTTATTGCATGGCCTTCGCTTTCTCGACCGCCTCTTCGATCGAGCCGACCATGTAGAAAGCCTGTTCCGGCATGTGATCGTAATCGCCGGCGACGATGCCGTTGAAACCGCGAATCGTTTCTGCGAGTGCCACGTATTTGCCGCTCGTGCCGGTAAACGTTTCGGCCACGAAAAACGGCTGCGACAGGAAGCGCTGTACTTTACGTGCGCGTGTGACCGTTTGCTTGTCGTCTTCGGAGAGTTCGTCCATGCCGAGAATTGCAATGATGTCCTGCAGCTCCTTGTAGCGCTGCAACACCGCCTGCACACCGCGTGCGCAGTCATAGTGCTCCTGGCCGATGATGTTCGGATCGAGAATACGGCTCGTGGAATCGAGCGGGTCGACCGCCGGGTAGATTCCGAGCTCGGCAATCTGTCGTGACAATACGAGTGTCGCGTCGAGGTGCGCGAACGTCGTCGCGGGCGACGGGTCGGTCAGGTCGTCCGCGGGAACGTAGATCGCCTGGAACGAGGTGATCGATCCTGTCTTGGTCGAGGTAATGCGTTCCTGCAGCACGCCCATCTCTTCCGCGAGCGTCGGCTGGTAACCCACTGCCGACGGCATGCGGCCCAGCAGCGCTGATACCTCGGTGCCCGCCAGGGTATAGCGGTAGATGTTGTCGATGAACATGAGGACGTCGCGGCCCTCGTCGCGGAAGGCCTCGGCCATCGTCAGACCGGTGAGGCCGACGCGCAGGCGGTTGCCCGGCGGCTCGTTCATCTGTCCGTAGACGAGCGACACCTTGTCGATGACGCCCGATTCTTTCATTTCGTTATAGAAGTCGTTGCCTTCGCGGGTCCGCTCGCCGACACCGGCGAATACCGAGTAACCGGCATGCTCGTGCGCGATGTTGCGGATCAGCTCCATCAGGCATACGGTCTTGCCCACGCCGGCGCCGCCGAAGAGCCCGATCTTGCCGCCCTTCGCGATCGGCATGATGAGATCGATGACCTTGATACCCGTCTCCAAAAGTTCGGTTGCCGCGGCCTGTTCTTCGTAACTCGGCGCCTTCCGGTGGATCGGCAGGTGCAATTCGGCGCCGATATCGCCCGCGTTGTCGATCGGCTTGCCGAGCACATCCATGATGCGGCCGAGCGTCTTCTCGCCGACCGGCACGGTGATCGGTTGACCGGTATTGCTCACCTTCATGCCGCGCTTCAAGCCTTCGCTCGAGCCCATGGCGATCGTGCGAACGACGCCGTCGCCGAGCTGTTGCTGAACCTCGAGCGTCAGGTCGGCCTCGTCGATCAGCAGCGCATCATATACCTTGGGAATGGCGTCGCTCGGGAACTCGACGTCAACGACGGCGCCGATGATTTGCACGGTGGTTCCGTTGCTCATTTATTTGATCCTCTGTCTTCAGACGGCGGCTGCGCCGCCGACGATTTCCGAAATTTCCTGTGTGATGGCCGCCTGACGGGCCTTGTTGTAGTCGAGCTGCAGCTTTTCGATGATCTCACCCGCGTTGTCTGTCGCCGATTTCATCGCGAGCATCTTTGCGGCCATCTCGCAGGCGAAATTTTCGACGGCGCCCCTGTAAACCTGCGATTCGATGTAACGCGACAATACGTCGTCGAGCAGCTCTATGGCATCCGGTTCGTATATGTAGTCCCAGTGCTCCTGCAGTTTTTCTTCGCCCAGGTCGATGGCGCTGATCGGCAATACGGTCTTGACTTCCGGTCTCTGACTCATCGTGCTGACGAACTCGTTGTGCACGAGGAATACGCGATCGACCTCACCCTCGCTGTAGGCGTCCAGCATGATCTTGATCGCACCGATGAGATCATTGACCTGCGGCCTGTCGCCGAGGTGTGTCGCAGTACCGACGATATTGCCGCCGAGCCGCCGGAAGAATTGCACGGCTTTGGCTCCGACGAGCGCGAGATTCACTTCGACGTTTCGCTCCTTCCACTTGTGCAATTCGCCGATAATGGTCTTGAACATGTTCACGTTCAGTCCGCCACACAAGCCACGATCGGTCGAGATGATGATGTATCCGACGCGCTTCGCCTCGCGCTCCACCAGCCACGGATGCTTGTAATCCGGATTCGCATAAGAAAGATGCCCGATCACCCGACGTATCCGGTCGGCGTACGGTCGCGACGCCTCCATCTGCTTCTGCGCCTTGCGGATCTTCGACGCAGCCACCATTTCCATGGCCTTCGTGATCTTCTGCATGTTTTTGACGCTGCGGATCTTGGTGCGTATTTCTTTTTCGCTAGGCATTTCTAATAAGCACCTTTCTCTGCGAAACCGTCGCAGACATCCTTGAGACCGGCCTCGATGTCGTCGTCCCAGGCGCCGGTATCGTTGATCTTGTCCAGCAGAGCCGCGTTGTTGGCCCGCGCGTAATCGTGCAACGCCACTTCATAGTCCTGGACTTTTTCCACACCGACCTTGTCCAGGTAACCTTCATTCACCGCATACAGCGACAACGCCATCTCGGCGACCGACAACGGCGAATACTGCTTTTGCTTCATGAGCTCCATGACGCGCTCGCCGCGTTCCAGCTGCTTGCGCGTTGCCTCATCGAGGTCAGAGGCGAACTGTGCAAAAGCCGCAAGTTCGCGATATTGCGCGAGGGCAAGGCGCACACCGCCGCCCAGTTTCTTGATGATCGCGGTCTGCGCGGCGCCGCCGACACGCGATACGGACAGGCCGGCGTTGATGGCGGGCCGGAAACCGGCGTTGAAGAGATCGGTCTCGAGAAAGATCTGCCCGTCGGTGATCGAGATCACGTTGGTCGGCACGAATGCGGACACGTCGCCTGCCTGAGTCTCGATGATCGGCAGCGCGGTCAACGACCCCGTCCTGCCCTTGATCTTGCCGCCCGATACTTCCTCGACGTGCGCGGCATTGACGCGCGAGGCGCGCTCCAGGAGACGCGAGTGCAGGTAGAAGACGTCACCCGGGTACGCCTCGCGTCCCGGGGGGCGCCGGAGCAGCAGCGATATCTGGCGGTAGGCCCAGGCTTGCTTGGTCAGGTCATCGAAGATGATCAGCGCATCCTGGCCGTGGTCGAGGAAGTATTCGCCCATCGCGGTGCCGGAATACGGTGAGATGTACTGCATCGCCGGGCTGTCGGCGGCGGCCGCCGCGACGACGATCGTATGCTCCATCGCGCCGAATTCCTCGAGCTTGCGCACGACGCCCGCGATCGAGGATGCTTTCTGCCCGGTCGCGACATAGATACATTTGATGCCGGTTCCGACCTGGTTGATGATCGTATCGATCGCGAGGGCGGTCTTCCCGGTTTGCCTGTCGCCGATGATCAGCTCGCGCTGACCGCGGCCGATCGGCACCATGGAATCGATGGATTTCAAGCCGGTCTGCACGGGCTCGCTGACGGACTGGCGTGAGATAACGCCCGGCGCGACTTTCTCGATGGGCGATGTTTCCGTCGCCTCGATCGGGCCCTTGCCGTCGATCGGGTTGCCGAGCGCGTCGACGACCCGGCCGAGCAAGGCCTCGCCGACCGGGACCTCGAGGATGCGGCCGGTCGTCTTGACCGTGTCGCCTTCGGTAATGTGCTTGTAATCGCCCAGCACCACCGCGCCGACCGAGTCCTGTTCCAGGTTCAGCGCCAGCCCGAAGGTATTGCCCGGAAACTCCAGCATCTCGCCGTAACGGGCATCGGCCAGGCCGTGAATGCGGACGATACCGTCTGTCACGACGATCACGGTGCCGACATCGCGCGCCTCGGCGGCGACTTCGAATTTGTCGATGCGTTCCTTGATCAGCTGACTGATTTCAGAAGCTTTGAGTGCCATTTTTTGTTCCTCGTCAGGAGATCAGCACGTTCGATAGGTCCTTGAGCTTCGAACGCAGCGATCCGTCAATAACTATGTCGCCGGCGCGAATGATCGCACCGCCGATCAGTGATTCGTCAATTTCAGTGTCGAGCTCCACAGTGCGTCCCAGACGCTCCTGCAACGCTGTAGTGATGGCGTTCTTCTGAGCGGTGCTCATCGCCGCCGCCGATGTAACCGTTACTTCCACGGTGTTTTCCGCGTTTGCTTTCAGTATTTCGAACTGATCGGCTATTGCAGGTAACACCGCGACCCGATCGAACTCGATCAGTAATCGAAGAAAATTCAATCCTTGTTTATCGGCGCCCGCGAAAACGGACGTCTTGCCGCCGGCCTTTTTCATGAGATCTTTAAGGAACTCGAGTTTTTGCTCATCGTTCAACGCCGGATGCGAAAGAAATCTCACCGCCTGCCCGTCCGCCAGCGCCTCCTTCGCCGCAGCAAGCGCCGCGGACCATTTTGCCAGCGCGCTTTTTTCCTTCGCGAGCGCAAACGCCGCTCGCGCATAAGGCCTGGCGAGTGTATTGTTGTCGGCCATCTGTCAGCGAATGCGCATCAGAGTTCTGCGGCAAGTCTGCTCAAAATGTCCTGGTGAGCTTTCTTGTCGATCTCGCGTTTCAGAATTTTTTCCGCGCTGGCGACCGCGATCGCGGCGACCTGCGCGCGCAATTCCTCGCGCGCACGATTCGTTTCCTGCTCGAGCTCGGCAAGCGCCGCAGCGATCTGTCGCTCGCGGGCTTTGACGCCTTCCGCTTTGCCCTCGGCCACGATGTCGTTCGCCCTCGAGTGCGCCTGATCGAGAATCATCGTCGCCTGCTTGCGCGCCTCCTCGATGATTCTCGCAGCATCCAGTTGCGCCTTGTCGAGGCTTTGCTGACCACGCTCGGCCGCGGCCAGGCCGTCGGCGATCTGTGTCTGACGCTCCTCGATGGCGTTCATGATCGGCGGCCAGATGAACTTCATACAAAACCAGACGAACACGATCATCGCGATCGTCTGACCGATGAGGGTCATGTTAAAGTCCAAGTGGTTCTCCTGTCATTGCTGTCGCAGCTGTTCGCTCTCGTACATCCATGTGCTGCCCGACATAAGTACGTCCTGTACAAAAAGCCGCTTCTACGATGCCTTTTGTGCTAGCCACCCATCGCTTGCATTGCGTCCTGCAGCTGGCCGACGAACGGATTGGCGAATGCAAAATAGAGTGCGACGCCCACACCGATCATGGCGACGGCGTCCAGCAGCGCGACGACGATGAACATCTTCGTCTGCAGCATTGGTGCCAGCTCCGGCTGCCTCGCCGCACCTTCCAGAAAGCGTCCGCCGAGCAGGCCCATGCCGAGACCGACTCCCAGCGCGCCCAGGCCGATCAGGACGGCTACAGAAATTGCGGTATAAGCGATTACAGTTTCCATCAGTTTCTCCAGTTATGGATTTTGTCCCAGTGTTAATGCTCTTCCGATGCAAGACTCAGATAAACGATGGTCAGCATCATGAAAATGAATGCCTGCAGCGTCACGATCAGCAAATGAAAAACGGCCCAGCCGAAATGCAACGGTAACTGCCAAATCCCGAGTAACGCGATCAGGATAAAAATGAGCTCACCCGCAAACAGGTTGCCAAACAGTCGCATCGACAGAGACAGCGGTTTTGCGAGCAGCGTGACCGATTCCAGAAGGAAATTAAATGTGATGACGAGCGGCGCAGCGATCAATCCGAGGCCTTTCGTCGGCGGCTCGATCGGATGCATTGTCAGCTCGCTGATAAAACCACCGAACCCCTTGAATTTCACCGTGTAGGCGATGATCAGGCAGAACACGGCGATCGACATGCCGAACGTAATGTTGACGTCGGTGGTCGGCACGACCTTGAGATACGGGACACCGATGCCCGCTGCCAGCCACGGCAGCCAGTCGACGGGAATCAGGTCCATGAAATTCATCAGGAACACCCAGACGAAAATCGTCAGCGCCAAAGGCGCGATCAGCCTGCTCTTCGCGTGAAAGGTCTCTTTGACGGATGAATCGACGAAGTCGATGATGATCTCGACGCAGGCCTGTAATTTTCCCGGCTTGCCGCGCGTGGCTTTCTTCGCAGCGCTGCGAAAGAGCCAGATGAAAACCACGCCGAGGATGACCGAGAAAAACATGGAATCGACGTTCAATGTCATCGGGTTGCCGGCGCATTGATTCCACACCCACTCGCCGTCGACGCGGCACACCTGCAGGTTCTGCAGATGATGGGTGATGTATTCGCCGGATGTCTGCGCCCCGTGTCCGCTTTCACCCGCCATTTTTGTTTCTCTCGTCCATTTTGTCCGCCGGATCCCGCATCAGGAAACCCGAAAATGTAACCAGTGTCGCCCCGATGAACCCCGTAAACACGGCGCCCGCCGCAATGGGTCGCACCATCGTGAAGACCAGGCTGAACATCAGCACGGTCAGCGCAATCTTTCCAATTTCCCCAATGTAAGCCGCACCTACCAAGCCACGGGCGCCGGTATCACGGCGCGGCACGACAAGTCGCAGCGCCAGAAAGGCATTCGGTATCACGCAGGTCAGGCCACCCAGGAGGGCCGAATAGCCGGCGATGCGCCCCGCAATGCCCCACAACAGCAAGGCAAGAACCACGCTTGTAACCAGCTGTCCGAGCAGGATTTTCGCGACGGGATTTAAAGATGGGGCGGTGGAGTGCTCCTCTGCCCTGGCCATCATTCGTCGCTTGCCTCCGGCACTAAAAACGCCACGTCCATCGGTTAACCGGCGGTTGGTGGCGTTGTGATAACAGTCTGACCGAGCGGGCCCGTGCTTAGCCCGCGCATTATAGTGTCGCAAGTAGGTCAAGGCAACAGACGCGAACACTCCAAATCCCTGCATTTGCAGGGCTTTTATAGGGTTTTCGACGGCCATTTCAACGGCCGCCTGGCAGAAAAAACCACAATCTTTCTGCGCCGGACGAAAAGCCGAATTGGCTGGCGCCGGCCAGTCGCTCGGGTGACGATTCGCTTCACCTATCCTAGACTTAACCGCAGGGTCCAATGCGGTCTCAAGCCATCAATAAAAACGCCGCCTTGATGCCTGCGTCCATCACACCGGAGGGGAGAAAACATGAGAACAATCACTTTGCGTCGTATCTGTGCGCCTGTATGCGTGCTGCTCGCTGCCGCCTTCACCGCACCGGTCGCCATGGCGGCCGATGTCGACGACGTGCGCGCCGTCGTCAATCAATACCTGGCGACCGAAGGCGATCTGGAAAAACAGGCCAGGTTGATGACGGATGACCGTTCGTTCATCGCCGGTGGCTTCCGGCAGACGGACAATGTCGCCAACATGAGAAACCAGATGGCCGCCGCTGCGCGCAATCGTGAGCTGGATCCGGGTCTGCGCCTCAACGTGAGGGGCGAAGACATCATGATCCGCATGCTCGGCGACAGAGGCGCCGTAGCAAGCTTCTATCGCTTCTGGACCGTGTTACCCAGCGCCGAAGCGGTACGCCAAGGTCGCAACCCGCAAGGACCGCCCAATGACGCCGTTACGCTGGTCCTCGCCAAGATGGGCAACGACTGGAAGATCGTGCATACGCACCAGACACCGATTGGCGGTAACTAGTCGTCGATCAGGGAGATAACGCCCCGCAAGGGGCGTTTTCTTGTCAGCGAACTGGCGCTTGCCGTTACACCTGCGGCTACCATCTTTCCAGCATCGGCCGGATGTCGATCTCGAACGACCACGCCGATGACGGTTGCGTCGCCAGATAATACGCAGCCCGGGCGATATCGTCCGGCTCCAGCATGTCGGCCTCGTCGGATCGCGGCTCCTCCGATGGCCTGATTCCGCCATCGATGATCATGACCGCGACGTGGATCCCCCGCGGCCAGAGATGCTTGGCCATCGATTGCGCGAGAATCCGCTGTGCCGCCTTCGCCGGCGCAAATCCTGCCGTCATCGGCACGCCGCGCAGCGAAGCCGTGGCGCCGATGAAGATAATGTTGCCCGATCCGGCCTCCTTCATCGCAGGGATGACCTGCTGCGACGCAACCAGCGCACCCAGCGTATTGACACGCCAGCCGAGCTCGAACTCTTGCGGCGTAATCTCCTCGACGTTTTTCCAGCTGCCGCTGCCTGCGTTATATATAAGCGTATCGACGGCGCCGAGGTCGGTCCTGACCTGAGCGAAAGCCTCGACGATGGCTGTCGGGTCCGAGGCATCGCAGGCATATGCTCTGGCATCACGGAGCTCTTTCGCCAGTTCGTTCGAGTAGTCGGTGGACCGCGAAAGTAACGCAACGGCGTAGCCTTCTTCGTCAAACCTGCGAGCGAACGATGCGCCGTTACCCGGCCCGATGCCGACGATTGCACAGACCCGCCTGTTCATATCAGCAATTACCTCTTAGATTGCGAATGTCGGCCTACTTAGACCCGCGCGTGATAACCTGTCAAGCGCAGGCCAGCGACAGACAAAGCGGGGGATAGCGGTGGCCGTTCCGGCACAAGACATTCGCGCACAGAAACTCAAGCGCGCCCGGGATGCGTATGCGAAACCCGGCTATCGCAATTTCGTGCTAGGCCTGTTGACGGTCGTCTACGTTTTCAATTTCCTGGATCGTCAGATCGTCAACATCCTGGGCGATGCGATCGTCCGCGACCTGGGATTGAGCGATACCCAGTTCGGCATGCTCTCCGGCATCGCGTTTGCGGCGATTTACGCCACGCTGGGTATGCCGATCGCACGCTGGGCGGATGCGAGCGTGCGGCGCAACATCATCGCGCTCGCCGTGGCGGTCTGGAGCTCGATGACGGCGCTTTGCGGCGCGGCACAGAATTTCTGGCAGCTATTTCTGGCGCGAGCCGGCGTCGGTGTCGGCGAGGCCGGCGGCAGCCCGCCCGCGCACTCGATTATCTCCGACATATTTCCAGCCGATAAGAGGGCGACGGCGCTATCCATCTATTCGCTCGGCATTTACGGCGGCGTCTTGGTGGGCTACGTCGCCGGTGGCTACCTGGCGTCGGAATTCAGCTGGCGGGTCGCTTTCGTCGTGGTCGGATTGCCCGGCATCGTGCTCGCGTTCATGGTGCGATTCCTGGTGCACGAACCGCCCCGGGGTCTCGCCGAATCGAGATCCGACGTGGTACCCGCCGCCTTCGGCGAGGTGGTCGGCGTGTTGTGGATACGCAAGACCTTCCGCCATATCGCGCTCGGCTGCGCGTTGCATGCATTCGTTACCTATGGGCTGAGCGCGTTCCTGCCCATCTTTCTCGTGCGTGTTCATGCGATGCCGATCGAACAGATCGGCGCCATCCTCGGACTGGTTGCGGGCATCGGCGGCCTGATCGGCACCTGGGGTGGCGGCTTTCTCTCCGATCGTCTGGCGAACCGCTTAGGCGACACGCGCTGGCATCTCCGGGTGCCGCTCATATCGACGATCGCCGCCATTCCCTTCTACTGGTACAGCCTCGTCCTGGCAGAGACCGGCGTCGCCGCGGCAGTGACGTGGTTCGTTCCTTCCGTGATCGCCGGCATGTACCTGGGCCCCTGCCTGTCGATGACGCACGGCCTGGTCGGCCTGCGCATGCGCGCGCAGGCATCCGCCATCCTGTTTTTCGTGTTGAACCTGATCGGACTCGGCATCGGCCCGATGGCGACGGGCGCCCTGAGCGATTACCTGCGTGCGGATTTCGGCGATGAGTCGATCCGCTACGCTCTCGTCATCATGGTGGTGGTCAACCTATGGTGTGCCTGGCACTACCATATGGCGACACGCACGCTGCGCAAAGATCTCGCCAGAGCCCCGGCATGAATTGCTGATTGTAGGAGCGGCTTTTTGTACATGGATGTACTTATGTCGCTGCGCACATGGATGTGCAAGCAGCGACGAAGCCGCGATTCTCTATTTGATGTGCTTCAGGATGCCGTCGAGCTCGTCCAGGCTGTTGTAGCTGATGATGAGCTTGCCGGCGCCTTTTGCCGTGTGCGCAATGCGCACTTTCGCACCGAGTCTGCCCGAGATATCGAGTTCAAGCTTGCGAATGTCCGCATCCGGTTTGGCAGCCGCCGCTCTTGCCTTGTTGCCCGCCTGATTCGAAAGCACGCGCCGCACCAGTTGCTCGGCTTCGCGAACCGACAGGCCCTTCTTGACGATCTGCCGCGCCGCGTCGAACTGCTGCGTCTTGTTGGATATCGACAGCAGGGCGCGTGCGTGTCCCATTTCGAGTTGCCGTGACTCGACCATCGGCTTCACTTTGTCGGAGAGTTCGAGCAGGCGCAATAAGTTGCTGACCGTCGATCGCGAGCGGCCGACTGCATCCGCGCCTTCCTGGTGCGTCAGGTTGAACTCGCGAATCAGGCGCTCCAGCGCGCGGGCTTCTTCGAGCGGGTTCAGGTTTTCCCGCTGGATGTTCTCGACCAGCGCCGTGGCAATGGCCGCATCGTCGCTGACATCGCGTACGACGGCGGGGATCTCGGTGAGGCCCGCCATTTGCGCGGCGCGCCAGCGACGCTCGCCGGCAACGATCTCGTAGCGCTGCGTCCTGCCGTTTTGCTTCTCCAACGGGCGTGCGACGATCGGTTGCACGACTCCCTGTGCCTTGATCGAGTTGGCGAGATCCTCGAGCGTGTCCTGCCGCATGTCGACACGCGGCTGATAGGCACCGCGTTGCAAGAGCTCGATCGGGATGTTCTTCAGCGCGTCGGCGTCGTGCCCGGTAACCGCGGAAGTGTCGGCGATAGGTTTGCTCAACAGTGCGTCGAGGCCGCGACCGAGTCTTTTCTTTTTCGCCATGCCAGTGTTGCGTTCCATCGGGTTCGGATTGCAATCAGTTTAGCTTATCCCGCTTTCAGCTGGCGGCGGGCGTCTTCGCGGCGCAGAATCTCGCCAGCGAGCGCAAGATAGGCGAGCGCGCCGCGCGAGGTCTTGTCGTGGTAGAGGACGGGTATGCCGAAGCTCGGCGCTTCCGCGAGGCGCACGTTCCGCGGCACGACCGTGCGGAATACCTTGTCGTTGAAATGCGCAATGAGCTGGTCGGAGACCTCATTCGACAGATTAATGCGCGGGTCCACCATCGTCCGCAGCAGGCCGAACACCTCGAGGCCCGGATTCACGGTACTGCGGACTTTTTCTATCGTATTGAGGAGCGCACTCAAGCCTTCGAGCGCGTAGTACTCGCACTGCATCGGGATCAGCACGCCGTCGGCGGCGGTCAGCGCGTTGATCGTCAGCATGTTGATGGACGGCGGGCAGTCGATCAGGATGAAATCGTACAGGCCGCGGATCGGAACCAGCGCTTTCCTGAGCCGCATTTCGCGGCCGATTTCCTGCAGGAGCGTGACTTCGGCGAGGGTGAGATCCTCGTTCCCGGGCATGACGGCAAAGCCGCCGACCGGTGCCGAGATGATCGTATCCGCTGCCGTTGCCTCGCCGAGCAGCACGTCGCAGGACGTTCGCTCGAGATTCATTTTATCGATACCGCAACCCATCGTGGCGTTGCCCTGCGGGTCCATGTCGATCAGAAGCACGCGGCGCTGCGTGGCCGCGAGCGAAGCGGCAAGATTGACGCAGGTCGTGGTCTTGCCGACGCCGCCTTTCTGGTTGGCGATGGCGATGATGCGGCTCATGCGGTGTCCGTCTTCCTCAAGCAAACGACGTGCCGTGCGTGGGATTCGAGTCCTGGTACGGTCAGATCGGTCACTTCGTGTTTCCAGCCGGCTATGTCTTTCAAGTCCTCCAGCTCGTCGGCCGGATATCTTCCTTTCAGGGCCAGCAGCACACCGTCTTTTGCCACCAGATGGCCTGCGAGATCCAGTATTTTTTGCGTCGATGCCAGCGCCCGGGCAATCACCGTATCAAAGCCTTCGCCGGGTGCATAGTCCTCCGCGCGCGACTGGACGGCGCTCGCGTTGCCGAGGCCAAGCGTCGCAATGATATGGCGCACGAAACTGATTTTCCTGGCATTTGAGTCGAGCAGCACGAAACCGATTTGCGGCTCCGCGATTGCGAGCGGCAGGCCCGGAAATCCCGCGCCGGTGCCGACGTCCAGGACGCGGCGGCCCCGGAGCAACGGCCGGACCGCCAGGCTGTCGAGGATATGGCGGGCCACCATGTCGGCCGGCTCGCGAATGGCGGTGAGATTGATACGGGCGTTCCAGCGCTCGAGCTCCTCGAGCAGATGCCCCATGGCCTCGACGGCGTCTGCCGGCAGCTCCTGGGGCAGGTCCGCCAGCGCTGCGGCAATCATCCCGGTTAGCTGCTCAGTGTCCACCGATTGCGGGTGAATCTCCGCCGGTCAGGTGATCGCGCAGGAACATCACCGTCGCCTGCTCGTAGATATCGCGGTTTTCCTTCTTGCGATAGCCGTGACCTTCGTTGAGTGCGTTCATGTACCACACAGTCTGACCCCGGCTGCGCAGCGCATTGACGATCTGCATCGATTCCGTCACCGGAACCCGCGGGTCGTTCTCGCCCTGTACGATCAGCATCGGCACGGTGATCCTGCCCACGTTGTTCAGTGGACTGATCTTCTCCAGATGCGCGCGCATGGCGGCATCCCGCTCGTCACCGTACTCGACCCGCCGTAAGTCGCGGCGGTAGTCCTGCGTGTTCTCAAGAAACGTCACGAAATTGCTGATGCCGACGATGTCGACTGCCGCTCTGAGCTTGTCGCTGAAGTGAACCGCGCTCGCGAGCACCATGTAGCCACCGTAACTGCCGCCGAATACCGCCACGCGATCCTCGTCGAGGTCCGGCTGCGTCGCGATCCAGTCGAGCAATGCACCGATATCGCGCACTGAGTCCTCGCGTTTCATGGCGTTGTCAAGCGCAAGGTAACTCTTTCCATAGCCCGCCGAGCCACGAACATTCGGAATCACGACGGCGACGCCGAGCTTGTCCAGCCACATCTGATAGGTGCTGCTGAACCGCGGCCGCGATTGTCCTTCCGGCCCGCCGTGTATCGACACGACCACCGGGAATGGCCCGTTGCCTGCCGGCTTGTACAGCCAGGCCGGAATCATGCGCCGCGAATCGCCGTCCATGTCGAAGGTCGGATACTCGATCAGCTCCGGGGCTTGGAACGCGGACGTATCGAGACCGCCGACTTCACTCGTCGTCCAGCGTACGAGCCGGCCGTATTCGAGCGGTCGTCGGCCGAGCTCCAGCACGAACGCATCGCTCGGCGTTCGCGGCGTGTTCAGGGTCATCGCGAGATAACGATCGTCGGGACTGAATTTCAATTCGTAGGCGAGACCTATCGGCAGCTTATCGACGCTCCGGTAACGTTTCGTCCGCGTATCGAGCAAATACAGCCGTGACATACCGTTCTCGTTGACGGCGAACGCGATGCGCCGGCGATCATGGCTAATGTCGGCGTCGTCGACATCCCAACGTATGTCTGGCGTGACGAATTCTGCGGTTGTGCCGCGCCTGAGCTCCTGCCACGCAAGCTGCTTGAACTCGCCGCCCTGGTCGGTGACGAACCAGAAGCCAGCCTCGTCTTCGTCGAATCCTAGCGGCAGATTCGCGGTGGCCGTGGCGGACCCGCCCGCAAGCAGGTCGTGCTGACGCGAGTCGAGGTCGAGCAGGTGAACCCGCGAGTCGGCGATGCTCACGTAGTTCAGTAACAGCAGGCTGCTCCCGGACGCAGAGAAGTCGATGGGGCCCCACCAGGTGCCGTCCGGCGACTCGAGTACAAGCTCGGTTCCGGCAGGATCATCGGGATTCATCAGCCAGACATCGTTCGAGGCTCCGTTGCGCCGCGTGCTGTAATAGGCGAAGCGTGTTCCGGCACGGTTCCATAAGGCGTCCTCGTTGCGCGACTCGCCGTCGGTCAGCAAGCTGATGCTGCCGTCTGCCGGGTCGAGCAGGAAGATCTGGGAGAACTCGCTGCCGCCGGCGTCGCGCGTGAAGATCAGCTTGCGGCCGCCGGGCTGACGGCTGATCTCGCCGATGGGCTCGTTGAAAAACGTTATCTGCTGCCGCGCGCCGCCGGGCATGTCGACGCGGTGAATCTGATCGACATCGGCGAAACGCGTCTTGATGTAAATACCGTCGCCGTCTTCGGCCCAGTCAGCAAAATTCGCGTAGCGCACGTTCTGGTAGCGCATGAGATCCTCGACGATGTCGCCGGAGATGAGTGGAATGTCTTCCATGACCAGGTTGCCGTTGTTCGCCACGCTGCGCTTGACGGTATCGGCATTGGAAACTGTCGAGCCAAGCACGAACGCGACGCCGAGTAATAATTTGAATAGTGCCTTCATATGCCGCCTTCCGGGATGTCATGCGACCAGCAACGCCATGAAATCGTCCACTGCCGTCTTTGCCAGTCCGTCTTGGTCTGCACAAAGTTTATCGAGCTCCTGCCATTGCGTGTCTCTCAGTTTCGGTGCGATGCTCGATACGAATTTCTTCTTCAATACGGGTATGCCTTCATCGCGACGGCGCCTGTGGCCAAGCGGATAGTCAACAGCAACCCGGCGGGTACTCGAACCATCACTGAAGAACACCTGTATCGCATTACCAATATAGCGTTTCTCAGGGTCGAAGTAGTCCTTCGTAAAGTCCTCGTTCTCGCTGACTTCCATTTTGTCGCGCAGTGCATCGATGCGCGGATCGGCGGCAAGCCTGTCCTCGTAATCGGCGGCCGTGAGGCGCCCGAAAATCAGGGGCACGGCTACCATGTACTGGATGCAGTGGTCGCGATCGGCGGGGTTGTCGAGTCCTCCCGTCTTGTCGATGATGCGTACGCCGGGTTCCTGTGTCTCGATCACGACCTTGTCGATCTCATCGAGCCGGTCTTTGATCTCGGGATGCAGCGTCATCGCCGCTTCGACGGCGGTCTGTGCATGGAACTCGGCCGGGTAGGAGATCTTGAACAGAACGTTCTCCATGACGTAACTGCCATACGCTTGCGGAAAGCTGAACGGTCTTCCCTTGAACAGCACGTCATAGAAGCCCCAGGTTTTCGCGCTCAGGGCGGACGGATAACCCATCTCGCCGCTCATCGCGATCAGCGCGAGCCGCACGCCGCGACTGGTCGCATCGCCGGCTGCCCAGCTCTTGCGCGAGCCGGTATTCGGCGCGTGTCGGTAGGTGCGCAGCGCGCAGCCGTCGATCCAGGCATGCGAGAGCGCATTGACAACCGTGTCGCGATCACCGCCGAGCATGCCGGTCACGACCGCCGTCGTCGCGACGCGCACCAGCAGCACGTGATCGAGCCCCATCCGGTTGTAGCTGTTTTCGAGCGCGAGAACACCCTGGACCTCATGGGCCTTGATCATCGCGGTGAGCAGGTCGCGCATCGTCAGGGGGTCCCTGCCTTCGGCGCGGGCGATGCGGCTCAGGTAATCGGCCGTCGCCAGGATGCCGCCGAGATTGTCGGACGGGTGTCCCCACTCCGCCGCGAGCCAGGTGTCGTTGAAGTCGAGCCAGCGAATCATGGCGCCGATATTGAACGCGGCCGTTACCGGGTCGAGTTCGTAGGAAGTACCGGGCACGCGCGCGCCACCAGGCAGGGTCGCGCCGGGCACGACCGGGCCGAGCAACTTGGTGCACGCAGGATAGTCGAGCGCCTGGAATCCGCAGGCCAGCGTATCCATCAGGCAGTAGTGGGCGGTCTCGTAGGCGAGGTCGCTGTCGATCTCTCGCGCACACACGTAATCCGCGATATCGACCAGCACCTGGTCCGGCTCGGGCCGCTCGGCCGAGCGAATGTCATGTGACGACATTTATTCCCTTACTAAAGTCTATCTCTTGTCTATCGGCACGAACTTCTGCAGCGTCGGCCCTATATATTCGGCCGCCGGCCGGATGAGCTTGTTGTCCGCGCGCTGTTCCATGACGTGCGCCGTCCACCCCGTAATCCGCGAGCAGACGAATATCGGTGTAAAGAGGTATGTCGGTATACCCAGGAAGTGATACACGCTCGCGGCAAAGAAATCGGCATTGGCGAACAGTTTCTTTTCGTCCCACATTACTTTCTCGATCGCTTCGGATACGTCGTAGAGCGTGAGGTCGCCTTTCTCCTCGGCGAGCGCGCGCGACATCTTCTTGTTGACCGAATTGCGGGGATCCGATGTCGTGTACACGCGATGCCCGAAGCCCATGATGAGTTCCTTGCGCCCGAGCATCTCAAGCACGCCCTTGGTGGCCTCCTCCCCGGACTTGAACTTGCTGATCAGTTCCATCGCCGCTTCGTTGGCCCCGCCGTGCAACGGTCCGCGCAGCGCCCCGATGGCGCCGGTCACGGCCGAATGCATGTCGGACAGGGTGCCGGTAATGACGCGGCCGGCAAAAGTCGAGGCATTGAATTCGTGTTCCGCATAGAGAATCAGCGTCGTATCGAGACACTTGCGATGAAACTCGCTCGGCGGCTTGTCGTGAAGCAGGTGCAGGAAGTGTCCCGCCACGCTGTCGTCATCCGTCTCGGTATCGATGCGCTTTCCGTCGCTATGAAATCGATGCCAGTAAAGCAGTATCGACGGCAGGCAGGCGAGCAACCGGTCGGCCGTGTCCTGCTGGTTGTCGAAGCCGTCCTCCGGCTCGATGTTGCCGAGAAACGATACGCCGGTCCGCTGCACGTCCATCGGATGGGCTTTTGCGGGAGTCATCTCGAGTACCTGCTTCAGCTTATCCGGCAGCCCGCGCAGTGACTTCAGTTTCGCGATGTAGTCATCGAGCTCGCGGCGATTCGGCAGATGACCATATAAAAGGAGAAACGCCACTTCCTCGAAACTCGCGTTATCGACGAGGTCGTAGATGTCGTAGCCGCGATAGGTCAGGCCGGCGCCTTCTTTGCCGACGGTGCACAGTGAGGTTTGCCCGGCGATGACGCCGGCCAGCCCGCCCGTTTTCTTAACCGCTGTCATTCATTGCTCCAGTCTCATCGATCTTTTTTCTTATTGAGCCCCTTGTCCGCAAACAACTGATCGAGCTTTTCCTCGTACGCATGATAGCCGAGCACCTCGTACAGCTCGTCGCGCGTCTGCATGCTGTCGATCACGGCTTTCTGTGTCCCGTCCTTGCGCAGCGTCAGGTAGACCTGTTCGGCGGCCTTCGACATGGCGCGATAGGCAGACAAGGGATACAGCACGAGGCTGACGCCTGCACGTTCGAGCTCGTCTGTCGTGAACATCGGCGTCTTGCCAAACTCGGTCAGATTCGCGAGCACCGGCACGGAAATCGCCGAGGTAAAATCCCGGTATTCCTCGAGCTTAGTCAGCGCTTCGGCAAAAATCATGTCGGCGCCGGCTTCGACATAGGCCATCGACCGGTCGAGCGCCGCCTCAAGACCTTCGACCGCATGTGCATCGGTGCGCGCCATGATCACGAAATTCGCATCGGTCCGCGCGTCGACGGCCGCCTTGACCCGGTCGACCATTTCCGCGGCGTCGACGAGCGCCTTGCCGGGGCGATGCCCGCAGCGCTTGACGCCTACCTGGTCCTCGATGTGACAACCCGCTGCCCCGGCGCGGGTCATCTCGCGGACGGTGCGGCCGATCATGAACGCATCGCCCCAGCCGGTATCGGCGTCCACGAGCAGCGGCAGCTCCGTCGCATAGGTGATGCGGCGGATGTCTTCACAGACGTCGCCCAGCGTGGTCATCGCGAGGTCGGGCAGCCCGAACGACGCATTGGCGACCCCGGCGCCGGAGAGGTAGATCGCACGAAATCCGGCCTTTTCGGCGAGCAACGCGGCATAGGCGTTGATCGTGCCGACGACCTGCAGCGGCCGTTCTGCCTCGAGGGCTTTCGATAGCCGGGCGCCAGCGCTCATGTCGCGTCCTCAGAACTGATACCGGTGAAAATTCTAATTCGAATTAAGAAATTTTCGGTCCGCGATTCTATGTTAGTTGTGGCCAGTTTTGCTAATGAGCCTGCCGGCGCTTCGCGCCGCAGGTTATTAGCAACATTGTCGCACGGCGAAGTCGGCTGACGGGGGCAGAGCCTCACGGCTCTGACCCGGCATTAGGAAATCTCGACCACGGTCCGGCCCGTCACGGTGCCGTCGATGTAGTCCTGAAAGGCATCCGGCAATCCGTCGAAGCCGATGCTGCGGCTGGCGATGACGTCGAGATGCCGCGGCTTGAGGTCATTGCCGATGCGCTGCCAGACTGTGAGTCGCAGATCTCTCGGCGTCTCCACCGAATTGATGCCGAGCAGGCAAACGGCCCGCAGGATGAACGGCATGACCGTGGTATGCAGTTCGTGGCTCGCAGCAAGACCGATGCTCGCGATGTTGCCGCCGTATTTCACGGTACGCGTGAGCCAGGTCAGGTAGTCGCCGCCGAGATTGTCGATCGCTCCGCCCCATTGCGCTTTTTCGAGCGGCCGTTTTCCGAAGTCGATGTCGTCGCGAACGAGCACTTCGCTTGCGCCGATGCGCTTCAGGTAGTCCGCCTTGTCCGCCTTGCCGGTGACCGCGACGACCTCGTAGCCGCGTCTGTCCAGCATGTCGATCGCGATACTGCCGACGCCGCCCGTTGCGCCGGTCACGACGACCGGCCCATGACGCGGCGTCTGGTCGTTCTGTTCCATGCGATGGATGGCGAGCGCCGCGGTGTAGCCGGCGGTACCGATCTGCATGGTTTGCGCTGCCGTCATGCCCTGCGGAATCGGCACGACCGCGTCGGCGCTGACACGCGCGTATTCGGCATAGCCGCCGTCGCTGCTCTCGCCGAGCCCGCAACCGTTGACGAGGACCGGATCGCCTGCGGCGAAGTGCTCGTCTTCGGAACTCACGACGGTGCCTGCGAGATCGATGCCGCCGACCAGCGGGAACTTGCGCAAGATCCTGCCTTTGCCGGTCGCCGCCAGCGCATCTTTGAAGTTGATGGTCGAGTGGCTGACCTTGATGACGACGTCGCCCGGCGAGAGCTCATCGATACCAAGCTTGCAAAAACCGGCGATGATCTTGCCGTCCTGCTCGTCAATCCGGTACGCGCGAAATTCGTCCACGCTTGCTCCTCGTGAAACCTGCCTTGATCAGACTCTGCCGGAATTGCCGGACTCAGTTCCGGGCATTTCGGCAAAGGCATGCTAGCATCCGCCCGGTAGATGGCCCAGAAGAGGGATTAAAGTGAAACGGTGGCTCGTAGCTCTGCTGGTATTGCTCGCGGTGATCATCCTGATTTCGCCGGGCGTCGTGGGCCGCATCGCCGAGAAGAATCTCGAGGAAAACATCGAATGGGCCGCGACCGAGGCCAGCGGCGTCGAGTTCAGGAAGGAGCGTTTCGATCGCGGGTGGTTCGCCTCCGAGGGCCGGCATCGTCTGGTATTGACCCATCCGTCCGCGCGCAAGGCGGCGGCGGAATACCGTGACAAACACGGCTACGCCGAGCTGCCGTCCCTGATCATCGACACCCGACTCGATCACGGCCTGCTGCCGGTTTCGTCGCTCGGCAGGAACCGTGGGACCCTCGCGCCGGGGCTCGCGAGCGCCGTCTCCACCTTCCATATCGATCCCGGTAATGGCGAGCTGACACCGCTGCCCGGCGCGTTGTACAGCAACGTCGCCCTCGATGGTTCGAGCAGATCGCGCTACCTGCTCGAAACCGGCGTAACGGAGATCGATGACACGACCATCCAGTGGCAGGGGGCCGACGTCGTTTTCGAGACCGACTGGAGTCGAGGCGTGTTCAATGCACACGGCCGGATCGAGCCGATAAACATATCCAATGACGTCGATACGCTTCGTATCGGCGCAATGTCGATAGCCGCGGACCAGACGAGGAGCGACTACGGCTTCAACGTCGGCACGGCCGCATTCGATATCGAATCGATGACGGTGGAAAGCGCCAATGCGCCGGTCACGATCGGCAAGATGGCCTTCGCCAGCGATGCCGCCATCGAAAATGAGCGAGTGAACATCGGCACGCGCATCAACATCGACGAGATCGCGGTTGCCAGCATGGGTGAAATGAGCTTCGCCATGGATATGGGACTGCGCCGGCTGGATGCCAGGTCCGTGCAGGTGGTCGTCGCGGCGTTCAGGGAGGCACATGCAGCACCGGATCCGGAGCTTGCACTCGCCGAGTTGTTCCCGCGTATCGAAGACGACCTGCAAAAAATCGTTGCCGCCGGCGTGGAATTTCGCATCGATCGGCTCGATGTCACGTTGCCGCAAGGAAAGGTGTCGACGAAGATGACTATCGAGATTCCGGAGGGTGACGCCGGCGCGGACTTCTCATGGGGGGCCGTATTGCTCGCCATGACGGCGACTGCGGACGTGCGCATGCCGGCAGAGCTTTTCGAGTTTGCAAGATTGATGAGCCCGCAGGCTGAAGCCCTCGTCACGATGGGCTTGTTGCAGCAAGACGGCAACGAATACGTCATGAACGCGGAGTACGCACAGGGACTGCTCAACGTCAACGGCGCGCCGATGCCGATCCCGATACCGGGGATGTAGCCGCGTAGACCGATTCATATGGAGCGCGTGATCCCGCCGTCTACGCGCAAGTTTTGTCCCGTTATGTAAGCCGCAGCATCCGATGCCAGGAACGAAATAACAGCCGCGATCTCGTCCGTCTTTCCATATCGTTGCATCGGTATGCGATCACGAAACTCTTTTTTCTCCGGCAGGCTGTCGATGAATCCGGGCAGAATGTTATTCATGCGAATATTTTGCGATGCGAACTGATCCGAAAATAATTTCGTGAACGCTGCGAGCGCTGCCCGAAACACGCCGGACGTGGGAAAGGCCGGGTCCGGCTCGAATACGGCGTACGTGGAAATATTGATAATGACGCCGGACTGCTGCCGCCGCATGATGGGCGTAACCAGCCGCGTCGGCCGCACGACGTTCAGGAAATAGGTTTCCATACCCTGGAACCACTCTTCATCCGAGATATCCAGTATCGGCCCTTTCGGCCCGTGTCCCGCACTATTGACCAATACGTCGATCCGTTTCCATTTGCTCAGCGCCAGATCAACCAATCTCGCGAGATCATCGACTGACTGATTCGACCCGGTAACACCGACACCACCAAGTTCACCGGCCAGTCGCTCTCCTTTTCCCGAGGATGACAGGATCGCCACGTGAAACCCGTCGTTCGCCAGTTTGCGGGCGGCACCCGCCCCCATGCCGCTACCAGCGGCTGTTACCACTGCTACTTTTCGTGTTGCCATTCACTTCTCCGAAGGGATGACAGGGCAGTTCTGCTGCGTGCGCAAAGGATCTGCCGGGTTACTTACAAGATCGGCCGCTGCTAATAGCTCAGGTCGAGCTCGCTCGCCCGGTGGCAGGCGACTTTCACGCCGCCAACGGATTCGAGTTCAGGGACCGCGCTGCTGCAGCGCGCGATGGCGTGCTCGCAACGCGGATGAAAGGGACAGCCGCGGGGCGGGTTAAGGATCGACGAGACCTCACCCGCGAGCGGTATGCCTTTGACCTCGGCGGTCGGATCTGGCACGGGTACCGAGCTCAGTAACGCCTTCGTATACGGATGCTTGGGCCGCTTGAAAAGCTCGTCGTTACTCGCGACCTCGCAGACCGTGCCCATATACATGACGAGCACGCGGTGGCTGATTTGTCGTACCACCGCGAGGTCGTGCGTAATAAATATGAGTGACAGTCCGAACTCCGCCTGCTCTGCCTGCAAGAGGTGCAGTATGTCGCTTCGGATGGTGCCGTCGAGCGCGGCGACTGCCTCGTCGCAGATGAGCACGCTCGGCCGCACGATCAGGGCGCGCGCGATCGCCACTCTTTGCGCCTGGCCGCCTGAGAGCTCGTGCGGAAAACGGTGCCTGAGCTCTGTGCCGAGACCGACATGCTGCAGCATGTCATTGACGATTTTTTCACGGTCGGCCTTTTTCTTTTCGGGTTCGTGGATCCGAATCGGCTCCGCGATGATCTCGGCGACGCGCATCGCCGGATTCAGCGAGTTTGCGGGATCCTGGAAGACCATCTGTAACTTCCGCCGGACGGCATTCGGCCGCGCCTGTACGCGGCCCGCCAGCGGCGTCCCGTTGAAGCTGACTTCGCCGTCGCGCAGCGGCACGAGACCGAGGACGGCCCGTGCCAGGCTGGTCTTGCCCGAACCGGACTCGCCGACGATGGCAACCGTCTCTCCGGGCGCCAGTGAAAGACTCAGCGCCCGCACCGCATGCAGGTGAATTCCACGCTGTGCGCCGTCTTCCCGGTAACTGACCGACAGATCGTCGATCCGGATCACCGGCGGCTTGCCGGAGGGTAAGACCGCTACTTTTGGCGCGACATCGAGGCGTGGCGAAGCCGCTATGAGCCTGGCGGTTGGTTTCTTCGACGGCCGCGCGAATATTTCCCTGGTTGTGCCTTCCTCGATGAGCTTGCCATCGTCCATCGTGATGAGCCGGTCGCAGTTTCCGGCGACCACGCCCAAGTCATGGGTGATCAACAGCAAGGCCGTGTTGGACCGCGCCCTGAGCTCGCGCAGGAGGCTCAGGATTTGCGCCTGCACCGTGACGTCGAGCGCCGTGGTCGGTTCGTCGGCGATCAGCAGATCCGGCTCGCCCATGAGCGCGGCGCCGATCATGACACGCTGTCGCATGCCGCCCGACAGCTGGTGCGGGAAGACACGGTACTGGCGCTCCGCGTCGGGCAGCCCGACCCGTCTCAACATGTGAAGTACGCGGTCGCGCGCCTCGCCGGCGGTGCATAGTTTGTGCTCGATGAGGATCCGCCGCAGCTGATCGCCAATCCGCAGGTAGGGATTCAGTGCGGTCATCGGGTCCTGGAAAACCATCGCGATGCGCCTGGCGCGGTAGCGGTTCAGGATCTCCGCCCGGGCGCCGAGGAACTCCTGGCCGTCGTAGCGAACGTGGCCGCTCGTGATGGCGTTCGCCGGTAACAGGCCCATGACCGCCATTGCCGTTTGCGTCTTGCCGGCGCCGGACTCTCCGACGATGCCTAGTGATTCGCCCGCCTCCACCGAGAACGAAAGATCGCTGACCACCGGCTTCTCCGTGTCGCTATAGCGGATGCTCAAACCCTGTACGTCGAGCAGGCCCATCAGATCTTCTTTTTCGGATCGACGGCATCGCGCAGGCCATCGCCGAGAAAATTGAAAGACATAAGGAGTAACGCGAGCACGACAGCCGGAATCAACAGCAGCCAGGGAGCCCGTTCCATGGTGCCAACGCCGTCGCTGACGAGCGCGCCTAGCGACGTTTGCGGTTCCTGCACGCCGAGCCCGAGAAAGCCCAGGAAAGATTCGACGAGAATCGCCTGCGGGATCGTGAGCGTCATGTACACGACGACCACGCCGAACAGGTTCGGCGTGATGTGCCGGAAGATGATACCGCGGGCCGATACGCCGATGAGTCGAGCGGCATCGACAAACTCTCGGCGTTTCAGGCTCAGGGTCTGCCCGCGGACGATGCGCGCCATGTCGAGCCAGTTGATGGCACCAATCGCGACGAATATCAGCAGGAAATTGCGGCCGAAGGCCACCATCAGGAGGATAACGAAGAAGATGAACGGCAGCGCGTACAGGGCGTCGACCGCCCGCATCATGATCGCATCGACCTTGCCGCCGATGTACCCCGCAATGGCGCCATAGGCGACACCTAACCCTAAGCTGACGACGCTCGCGATGATTGCGACGAACAGCGTCACCTTGACACCTAACATCGTGCGCACGAAGAGGTCCCTGCCGAGATCGTCGGTGCCGAAGAGATGCCAGTCGGTGAACGTCGGCGCCAGGAAGCGATGCTCGAAATCCGTGCTCGCGTAGTGGTGCGGGCTTAGCCACGGTCCGATCGCAGCGGCGAGTGTGACGAGCAGCAACAAACTCAGACACACGGTGATCGTGCGGTTCTCGCGGCCCTTCTCGAGGATCGGTTTGATGGCCGCAGCATAGCTCATCGGGCGCGGATCCGCGGGTCCAGAATGCCGTAGAGGAGATCGACCACGAGGTTCAGAAAAATAACCAGGCACGCGTAAAAAATGACGATACCCATGACGAGCGTGTAGTCGCGATTCAGGGCGCCGCGCACGAAGAACTGCCCGACGCCCGGAATGCCGAAAACCTCTTCGACGACGACAGAGCCGGTCAGTACCCCCGCGATCGCAGGACCCAGGTAGGAAAGCAGGGGCAAGATCGCCGGCTTCAATGCGTGGTAGCGAACGATCGAGCTCGTCTTCAAGCCCTGTGCCCTGGCCGTTCGCACGTAATCACTCGAGAGCACATCGATCATGCTGGCCCGCGTCAGTCTGGCGATGTAGGCAATCTGCGGCAGCGCCAGCGCCACGACCGGCAGCACGAGCCTCGATACCCCGCCGCCGCCCGTCCAGCTCGCAGGCAGCCAGTCGAGGTAGACGGAGAAGATCAACACCATCAGCGGTGCGATGACGAACACCGGCACCGAGATACCGGTCATCGCGATGCCGCTGACGATGCGGTCGACGAGTGAGTTCTTGCGCAGCGCCGCGGTCAGGCCGGACGCGATACCGGCCGCCAGGGCTAACGCCATCGCCAGCAGGCCCAGTTGCACGGTGACCGGCAGCGCGTTGCCGATCAGATCGGATACGTTGTAATCGCGATATCGGTACGAGGGACCGAGGTCTCCGCGAACGATTCCCGACAGGTATCGAATGAACTGTCGCGGCAGCGATTCGTCGAGGTGATAGGCGCGCGCGATATTCGCCTCGATGTCGGGCGGCAGCGCCCGTTCTGCGTCAAACGGTCCGCCCGGCGCCGCGTGCACCATGAGGAAGGCGATCGCAATGACCACAAGCAGTGTCGGTATTGCCCCGAAGATACGCAGCAGCGCGTAACGCAGCACAGTTATCAGTCGCTATCGGAGAGACTCAGGTGCTGACTGTAATGGTAATTCAGCACGTTGTCTCCCCAGCCCTTGACGCGCGGACTCACCATGTTCTTGTTGACGTAGAAATAAATCGGTATCACGGGGTGATCGGACAACAACAGTTTCTCTGCCTCTTCGAGGAACACCTTGCGAAGATCCGGATCGGTCTGTACCGCAGCCTGATCCATCAGTTTGTCGTATTCGGGATTCGCGTATCCGGGCAGGTTCGACGGGTTGTCGCTTTCCATGATGGACAGGAAAGTGTGCGCGTCGTTGTAGTCGGCAGTCCAGCTCGAGCGAAATACCTGGGTTACCTTGCGCATGCGAATGTTCTCCAGCAACACCTGATGATCCTCGTTGATAATCGTCGACTCGACGCCGAGCACGTCCTTCCACATCGACTGCACCGATAAGGCGATGTCCTTGTGCGCTTCGGAGGTGTTGTAGCGGATTTCCACGTGCAGAGGGTCTGCTTTTGTGTAACCGGCCTCCCGGTACAGCTCGCGTGCCTTTGAATGCCGCTCTCCTCTGGTCATGTCCACATACAGGAATTGGCGGGACTCGTAATTACTGGTTCCGGGCGGCACCCATCCATACGCCGGCGCTTCGCCGCGCCCGACGACGCTTTCCGCGATCGTTTCGCGGTCGATCGCCATCGACAATGCCTGCCGCAATTTCGGATTATCCTTGAAAGGCGGCTTCGTGAGGTTAAAGCCGTAATAATAAACTGCGAGGAACGGTGACACCCTGAGCTCGTCCGGCCGTTCCTTCTTCATCTGCTCGAACGAATCCGAGGGTACGCTCGCCGTGATATCGAGCTCGCCCGCCCGGTATCGATTCAGCTCGACCGTGTCTTCCGGCGTGATGTGGTGCCGCACGCGGTCGATGGCCGTCTGATCATTCAGCCGGTAAAAAGCGTTACGCGAGATCTCGATATACGAACCCACTTCCCAGGCATCGAGTTTGTAAGCGCCGTTGGAAATCAGATTGCCGGGACGCGCATGTTCATCGCCGTGCGCGTCGACTGAGGCGCGATGCAAGGGAAACGTGCTTGGATGGGTAAGCAGCGCAAGGAAAAAAGGAACCGGATATATTAGCGAAACGCTGAATCGCAGATCGTCGATGACCTCGACGCCGAGTTCATCGGCAGGTTTTTCCCCGGCGATGATTGCCGTCGCGTTGACGATGGCACCCAATGACAGATCCGCGTATGGCGCAGCGGTTTCAGGGCTCGCCAGGCGGCGGAAACTGTAGAGGAAGTCCGCGGCAGTGACCCGGTCGCCGTTGGACCATCTTCCCTCCGGTCGCAACGAGAAAATGTATTGCAGTCCGTCGTCCGACATCTCGACGCTTTCCGCGGCGGCGAGCACGAGCTCACCGTCGGCAGCGTAGGCGGTCAGTCCTTCGCCGAGGTCACGCTGCACATCGTTGGCCTGATTGGTCCGCGACTTGTGAACGTCGAGCGATTCCGGTTCCCCGCCGAGCCCGCGGTTCAGCACGGATTCCCTTGCTGCTTCGTCCGCATCGCCGCAGGCAGCGACGAGCATCGCGACGCATGCGAGCGGCAGCAGGCGTTGCCGCAGGAGGCGCTTGATGCGAGGAAACCCCTGATTCATGTGCGGATGCGGTGTTGTCCTGCTGCCCCGAGAGGCATTCAGGATACCGCATCGGACCTCGGAAACCGTCTACCGGTTCAAGTTTTGACAACGGAATCGCGGCTGAAGCCGCTCCTGCAACACTTATTAGAATTGCGGGAACGGCTTCAGCCGCGATTCCT